>NZ_JAAGPE010000129.1:0-26548 GCF_017104605.1 Burkholderia sp. Ac-20384
TCTCGCGTGCGCGGCGGATCACGGCCGCGTCGCTGTGCGGCATCACGATCAGCGCGCCGCCCGCGTCCTGCACGCGGTCGACATACTCGGCGCGCAGCACGGTCCCCGCGCCGACGATCGCATCGTCGGGCAGCGCACGCCGCAGCGCCGCGATGCTGTCGAACGGATCGGGCGAGTTGAGCGGCACCTCGACGATCCGGAAGCCGGCTTCATAGAGCGCATGGCCGTGGTCGGCCGCTTCGGCGGGTGTGATCCCGCGCATGATCGCGATCAGCGGGCACGCGTCGAACGCACGCATCAGCGCGGCGTGGGGCGCGTACGGCGCGGGCAAGGTCAGGTCGGACGGCATCGAAGGTTCCTCTGCAAACAAGTCATTGGTCGGCGCAGACGGGCTCGCCATCCGCACGCACGAGCCCGGCGCGCGACGCGATCCGCCACAGGCCGCGGTCGGTCGCATGCGCGACGACGCGGGCGTGCGGGTGGCCGAATTCCTGGAGCGCATCGGCGTAGCGCGCACACAGGCTGTCGTCGCCGATCAGCAGCAGCGGCTGGTCCGCGAGCGCGATGCCGCGCTCCGCGAGCATCGCGTCGAGCGCGTTTAGCTCATGGCCGATCAGCAGCCCGGACAGGTAGTCGCCCTGCGCATCGGGCGCGAGCCGGTCGGTCAGGCCGAGCGTGCGCGTGCTGAAGATCGTCGCGAGCAGCCCCGTGTGCTGCGCGCCGCGCGCGACCGAGACGCCGCGCACGAACGCCGCCCGATCGGGCGACGCGCCGGCGCGCATCGTGCGGCCGAGGATCGTGTGGTCGCGCAGCACCGCGAACAGCTCGCCCGTCATGAAGGTCTGGAAGCGCTCGATCAGCCCGTCCCTCACCCACGCCCATTTCGCATGGGTGCCCGGCAAGCCGATCAGTACCCCTGAACGATCGGCGCCAAGCGTGGGATCGCTCGCGAGTGCACCGAATATCTGCGTTTCTTCACCGCGCATCACGTCGGGCAATTCACCCGTGGCGATGACGCCCGGCACGATCGAGATCGTCGTGCCGCGCGACGTCATCACCGTGATGAGGCCCTTGACGAGCGCGTCGGCGCCGGCCGGCACCGCGACGTACGGCGCCTCGCGCCAGCCCTGCGCGCTGCCGACCATCCCGGCGGCGAGCACCGGCAGGCCCGGCGTGCGGTCGAGCCAGTCGCCGCATGCTTCCTCGAACACCGCGTCGAACGCGCGCGCGCCGCCGCCGGGCACATGCATCACACCCGCTGCACGGCTGCGCGTGTCGATGAGCGCACCGTGCGCGTCGTACAGGTAAGCGCGCAGCGACGTCGTGCCCCAGTCGAGCGCGATCAGCGACGGGGTGGCGGAGCTGGCATCCGGAACGGGCCGGGTCGAAGTCGTCATCGTTTGATCCTGCGGGTACCCTGCGGCGGGCTCCAGCCCAGTTCCGCGGAAATGGCTCGCGCTTCGCGCTGCACGAGCGGAATCAGTTCGTCCATCCGGTCGTGCGGCATGTACGGAATCGTGCTCGCGACCGACACGGCCGCCACGATCGCGCCCGATGCATCGCGGATCGGCGCGGCCACGCAGCGGATCGACGCCTCGTTCTCCTCGAGATCGAACGTATAGCCGCCGGCCGCGTAATGCGCCATGCGCTGCAGGAACGCGCTCGTCTCGGGCCGGTTGTCCGGCTTGAAATTGACGCCGGCGAGCGCACGCCGGGCCGCCTCGAACAGCGAGCGCCACGTGTCGGGATCGGTGTCGAGCATCATCGCCTTGCCGATGCCGGTCGACGCGAGCGGCATCCGGTGGCCGACGCGCGAGCGCATCTCGAGGCCGCGCGTGCCGGGAATCTTGTCGATGTACAGCACGTCGTCGCCGTCGCGCACGCCGAGATGGATCGTGTCGAGCGTCGCTTCCGCGAGCGCTTCGAGGTGCGGGCGCGCTACCGCGGTGAGCGGCATCTGCTCGAGCGCGATCGTGCCGAGCTCGATCAGCTTCGGGCCGAGCAGGTAGCCGCCCTGCACCTGGCGCAGGTAGCGCGCCTGCACGAGGCTGCTGACGAGACGGTGCGTGGTGCTGCGCGTCGTGCCGAGCGCGGCGCCGATCGCGCGCATGTCGCGCGCACCGTTCGCGATCGCCTCGAGGATCGCAAGACCGCGCAGCAACGTCTGCGTGCCGGCCTGCTGTGCAGCGAGATCGAGCGGCGTGCTGGTCGCGCCGATGCTGTCGGTCAGCGACGCATCGTCCGGCGTCGCACGCCGGGCGTCGAGGGCAAGTGTGTCGGGCATCTTGGTCATGGGGCGGGCTTCTTCAACGGAACCGGTGAAGCCGTTCGCGCGATGCCGGAACTGCGTCCGGCGTCGCAACGAGGCGGCGGTCGATGCACCGAATAAAGCGCCCGGCGAACGTCATGGAAGGTGTCTCCGTGTGCGTCGGGCGCCGCGCGATGCGTGGGTCCGAAGCTGTCGATGTGCTTCGGATTGTAGGAGCGCACGCACTCGTCTCCAATATTTGAATGCGTTGCCCAGATAATGAGAATTCGACACGAATCCGCCGCGTACGCGACGAAACGGCGGCTTCATGTACACGGGGGCGGAACCCGCCGTGCAGCAGGTTCCGCCCCCGTTTGTTCACCGCGCGCTGCGCTTACTGCTGGCTCGTGCTGCGTGCCTGCATGTAGCGCTGGACGTCCGCGAACGACACGCGGCCGTTGCCGCCCGAGTCGATCTGGCGGAAGTGGTTCGCGACATAGCCGAGGCCGGCCGCGCGGGCCTGCGATTCGGTGATCGAACCCGTGTTCTGCGCGTCGGCTGCGCTGAACTGCTGCGCGAGCTTGCGCACCACCTGCGCATGCAGCGCGGCGCCCGTCGTCTGCGTGCCGGCGGTCGGCTTGCGCGCGGCCGGCGGCACGTACGGATCGCCGAGCTGCGCCTGGCGCGCACGCACCGGTGCGGCGGCGTCGCTTGCCTGCGCGAACGCGGATACGGATGCTGCGGCGCCGACACAGGCGAGCGCCGCGGCAACGACGATGAAACGATTCTTCATATCAGGCTCCAGTCTGGAATGAGGTCGTCGACGGCAGGCGCGGCGCCACCGCGGGCGCGCGCCGCCTGCCTGGCGCAGCATCAGTGCGCGGCCGCGTTGTAGAAGGTCACGAGGTCGGCTTTCTCCTGCGGACGCGACGTATCGTCGAGATAGACCATGTGCCCGCCCTGATAGTCCTTGATCGTCAGGTTCGGTTGCGTCCCGAGCCGCGCGAGATCGAGCTCGGTCTGGTAGAACGGCGTCGCGATGTCGTGATACCCGTTCAGCGACAACACCTTCAGTTGCGGATTCAGCGACAGTGCCGCAGCGAGATCGGGGATCGTGTCGGGCATCGCGAGGCCGTCGTGCGTCCAGTCCCACGTGTTGATCGCATTGCTGCTCAACGAATACGCCGACTGCGCGGTGTACTTCAGCTCGTTCGGCAGGTACTTGCCGATCGTGTCGGTGAACGGCTGCGTGATGTACGTGCTCGACGGGTCGCCGCCGGATGCCAGCGGGCTCGACACCGGCACGTTCACGCGCGCGTCGTAGCGGCCGATCAGCGTGCCCGGGATCAGCGACAGCTGGAAGCTGTTGTCGAAGAAGGTCGGGATCACGTTGAAGTTTGCATTCCACAGCGACTGCTTCACGCCGGTCGAATTCACCATCGTCGTGACGAGGGACGGCGGCGGCGGCGTATGGCTCGCGAGGTACGCGTTCACGGCAGGCGCGTAGCTGCCGGCCGTCAACAGGCGCATCTGGTCCGCATACTGCGGCAGGCTCGACGGGTTCGGGTTGTCGAGCTGGTAGTACGCGCCGACCGTGCCATACGACGGCACGAAACCCGCGCAACTCACCGGGCTCGACCCGTTGTTCGAGTTGCCGATGTAGTCGCTCGCCATGTCGCAGTTCACGTTGTAGTTCAGGATCGACGACTGCAGCACGATGCCGGCGAGCTTCACGCCGGCCGTCTCGAGCAGGTTCGCGAGCACGTCGGTGCGCGGCGTGCCGTACGACTCGCCGAACAGGTATTTCGGCGAATCGTTGCGCTGGTTCACGGCGATGTAGCGCGTCACGAAATCGCGGAACGCGCCGCCGTCCTGGTCGACGCCCCAGAACGTCTGGTTCGTGTTCGGCGCGACCGCTTCGGAGAAGCCGGTGCCGATCGCATCGACGAACACGAGGTCGGTCGTGTCGAGCAGGCTTTCCTGGTTGTCGACGAACGGGAACGTCGACGTGTTCGCGTTCGGGTCGCCCGTCTGGATCCGGCGCGGGCCGAACGAGCCGAGATGCAGCCACACCGATGCCGAGCCGGGGCCGCCGTTGTACAGGAACGTGACGGGCCGCTTCGCCGCAGGCTGGTTGTCGGCCGTATAGGCGACGTAGAAGAACGATGCTTCGGGCGCGCCGGTCTGCGGATTGCGCGCGACGAGGTGGCCGGCCGTGGCCGTGTAGCGGATCGTCTTGCCGTTGAGTGTGATCTGGTGATGCGTGACGGCGGCCTTTTCAACCGCGGCGGAGGCGTCGAGCGACGCGTTCGCGCTCGACGAATAACTGTTCGGATCGTTGTACGCCCTGTCCACCTGACTGGCGGGATCGGCTGAATTGTCGGCGCTGGCAGCAGCGGACGATGTCACGTCGTCGTTGCAGGCCGTCAGAATCAGCGAAGAAAACACCACTCCCAACAACAGCTTCGCTTTGCTCGCTGGCATCGTTGCTTTCCTTCTCTCGGATGTTTTTTGTGTCGAGCAGCCGGATAAGCCGCCCCCCGCCTCGATTGCGGCCGATAAGCCGAGGCGCTGGCCAATATACGCGAGCCCGTCAGCTTTGAAAAATTTTGAAATATTTGGCTGGCGGCCGGTGCAGCGCACACCTTTCAGGAATGCTTCGGTTCGCGAAACGTTGCATTTCACGTGCCTTTCATCGGCTTTCTCGTTTACCCGGAAATACTAAAAATCCCCGAATTTCGTGCCATATCGACCAACAAAGTCGCACGACACCCGGCATTGATCAGCAAAACGAAATAGACGAATTCGTCTAAAGGATGTGGCCCGAAATGCGCGCGACACGAATGCGCTGCATTGCACAAACGACGCGCGAGCGGCGCACGGGTGGCGAAACGGTCAATGCGACGGCGCGAGCGCGCCGTTCACTCCGATTGCGGCAGCTCGGCCGCACCCATCCGGCGGGCAATGACTGCCGCGCGCTGCGCCTGGTAGGCCGAGCCGCGGTGCGCGTCGAACCAGCGCGGCTTCGGCAGCATGACCGCGAGACGCGCCGACTGCCACGCGCCGAGCCGGCTTGCGGGAATCCGGTAGTAATAGCGTGCGGCCGCTTCGGCGCCGTACACGCCGCGTCCCCACTCGACGGAATTCAGGTAGATCTCGAAGATCCGCTCCTTGTCGAGCACCGTTTCGAGCATCCACGTGATGATGAGCTCCTGCCCCTTGCGGATGTAGCTCTTCTCGCGCGACAGGAACAGGTTGCGCGCGAGCTGCTGCGTGATCGTCGAGCCGCCCGCGACGATCCGGCCGCGCGCCTTGTTCTTCTCCCACGCCTGCAGGATCGCGTCGACGTCGTAGCCGTTGTTGGTCGCGAAGGTCGAGTCTTCGGATGCGATCAGCGCGCGCTTCAGGTTGCGCGAGATCTGGTCGTACGGCACCCACTGATGCTGGATCTGCGCGGGCGGCTTGTCGCGGGACAGCCACCACGCGTCGGTGCGCATGAACGCGGTCGAGCCCGGGTTCACGAACGACCACAGCGCGATCTGCGCGAGATAGAACAGTTGCGTCGCGAGCCACGCGCCCGCGAACACCGATCCCGCATAGACGATCCAGCGGGTCGGGCTCACCGTCCGCGTGTGCTGCGTGCCGCTCACCGCCACCACGAGCCGCGCTCCGTTCAGCTCGCCGCGAGCGCCTGGCGCAGCGCGGCCAGCACCGGTGCGCCGTCCGGCCGCACGCCGCGCCAGATGAAGAACGATTCGGCCGCCTGCTCGACGAGCATCCCGAGCCCGTCGGCCGTGCGCGCGCCGAGCGACGCCGCGTGCTGCATGAACACCGTCGGCTGCGCGCCGTACATCATGTCGTACGCGAGCGTGCCCGCGCCGAATGCGGCTGCGTCGCACTCCGGCAACGCGGCATCGAGGCTGCCGGCCGTCGCGTTGATCACTACGTCGTACGGCTCCGCGCGCACGACATCGGGGCCGCCGCCCGCGAGCGTGCAGCCCGCATCGTGCGCGGCCTGCATGAACTGGCCGACGAGTGCCTCGGCCTTGCTCGCGGTGCGGTTCACGATCGTGATCGACAGCGGCGCGCGATCGAGCAGCGGCAGCACGACCCCGCGCGCCGCGCCACCCGCGCCGAGCAGCAGGATGCGGGCGCCCGCCAGCGACACGCCGAGATTCGCTTCGATGTCACGCACGAGGCCGACACCGTCGGTGTTGTCGCCGTGGATGCGGCCATCGGCATCGATGCGCAGCGTGTTCACCGCACCCGCCGCTGCTGCGCGCGGCGACAGCGTGTCGGCCAGCGCATGCGCTTCGAGCTTGAACGGCACCGTCACGTTCGCACCGCGACCGCCTTCGGCGACGAATGCCCGCACGGCCGCGTCGAACCCGTCGACCGGCACAAGCCGGTGCGTGTATTCGACCGGCTCGCCCGTCTGCGCGGCGAACTGCGCGTGGATGAACGGCGACTTGCTGTGCGCCACCGGGTTACCGAACACGACATAGCGGTCGGCGCCGCTCGTCGACGCAGCCGCCGTCATGATGCGCGCCCCTCTTCGCTGGCGTTACCGTTCGCGGCTTCGCCGCCTTCACCTGCCGTCGCGCCGTCCGCTTCCGCCAGCGCTTCGGCTTCGGTTTCGGCGGTTGCGTCTTCGGCGTCGATCAGCGTGTCTTCGCCGCCTTCGGCGTCATCTTCTTCCTCGGCCGCGTCGCCGCTCGTCACGGTCGGCGCGTCGAGCACGTTCAGCAACCGCACCGATGCCTCGATCGTCAGCTCGTCGAGCGACATTACGTCGAGCAGCACACGCGTGCCGCGCGCATGCACGCCGAGCCCCGGCACGTGCAGCAGCAGCGGAATTTCCTCGAGGCGCACCAGATCGCCCTTCACGACGCTCGCGACGACCTGCTTCTTCTGCTCCTGCGCGAGCCAGCGCAGGCACCAGAAATATTCCATCCGGCGCTGATAGTCGGCGTAGGCCGTGTAGGTGTCGTCGAAGCCCTGCACGACCGCGTACAGGTCGGCGTCCTTCGGCTTGAACGGCGCGGCGAGCTTCGCGGTGACGCCATGCTGCACGCAGGCGAGCAATTGCCACTGGTTCACGAGGTCGACGTAACGGCGCAGCGGCGACGTGCTCCACGCATACTGCGCGACGCCGAGGCCTTCGTGCGGCGCGGCCGTCGTCTGCATCCGCGTGCGCTTCGGGCCCGGCGCGCCGAAGCCGCGCTGCGAGCGGTAGATGCCCGGCACCGTATGGTCGTGCAGGAACGCGCCCCAGGTCGAGTTCGCGAGGATCGCGAGCTCCGACACGATCAGGTCGAGCGGCGACCCGCGACGGCGCGGCGTGATCGACACGTGCTCGCCTTCGACGTAGAAGTTGTAGTCGGTGTTGCGCTGCACCTCGCGCTTCAGGCCGTAGCCCGCGCGCGCGACCTGGCGCTTCTCGAACAGCGCCTGCGCGAGTGGCCACAGCACGGCGATGTCGTCCTTGTGCGGATAGTCGCCGGTGCCGGCCGCGAGCGTCTCTTCGTTGACGAGCTCGTCGAGGTGGTTGTGCCGCAGGTTGTTCTTCACGAACACGAGCTCGGCGCGCGTCTCGTTCGCAACGATCTCCTGCGTTTCGCGGTTGACGATGATGTACAGCGACAGCGCCGGACGGTAATCGCCTTCCTTCAGCGTGAACACGTCGACAACGTCGTCCGGCAGCATCGTGATCTTGTCGCCCGGCATGTAGACGGTCGACAGGCGCGTGCGCGCGATCGCGTCCACCGAGTCGCCGCGCACGATGCCGAGCGCCGGCGCTGCGATGTGCACGCCGATCCGCACGCGGCCGTCGGCCAGGTGCTCGACCGAGAACGCATCGTCGATTTCGGTCGTCGTGATGTCGTCGATCGAGAACGCCTGGACGTCCGCACGCGGCAGGTCGTCCGGCAGCGCGCCGACCGTGACGGCCGGAAAGCCCGTGCCGTGCGGGAAGAATTCGGCGAGGAAGCGCGCCTCGTGCAGCGCACGCGGCGACGCGATGCCGCCGCAGTCGAGCATCAGCCGCGCAGGCGACACGCCGCGCGCACCGGCCGCCGCTTCCATCGCCTTGTATTCGATCGCGTTCTTGTCCGGCCGCGTCAGCAGCCCGAGCACCTTGCCCGCGAACGCTTCCGGCAGCTTGCCGGCCTTCAGTTCCTCTTCATACTGCACCTGGACGAGCGCCTGCTGGCGCTTGCGCTCGAGCGACGCGAGCGCCATCTTGAGCTGCTCTTCCGGCGCGCGCTGGTACTGGCCGCGCCCCTTGCGGCGGAAGTAGACGGGCGAGCCGTGCAGTCGCAACACCAGCGCCGCGCGCTCGACCGGGCCATACGTCGCGCCGAAGTATTCCGCGGCCAGCGCCGTGTACGCGAACTCGTCGGCCGGCGCGCATTCCCACAGGAAATCCAGATCGATCTGCTGCGCGGCCGAGTCGGCCTCCTGCATCAGCTCGCTTGCGGCCGGCTTGTCGAATTCGATCAGCACGTCTTTCGCGCGCACCTTCGCCCGCCGCCCGCCGGGCAACTCGACCTGAAACGCGTCGCCCTGGCGCGACAGCACGCTGCCCGCCTTGAAACTGCCCGATTCCTCGAAGAAAACGTTCACTCAGTACTCTCGTTCAGACTGCCGGGCGCCGCGTCGGCGGCGCCGCATGATGATGGGAATTCGATCGGCACATGGCCGGTTTAAGACGTCTTTCCGTCGCAAAAAGCGAGAACGTCGTCGACATAGTCGGCAAATTCGCTGATCCCGTGATCGCTGCCTTCGATCACGCGCGTCTTCGCGCCCGGGTAATGCGCGAGCATCTCGCGGTAATCGAGCACTTCGTCGCCGGTCGCCGCGAACAGATAGTAGCGTTCGGCACGCGTGATCGCCGGCACGCGCAGCGCATCGAGTTCATGCAGGTGACGGCGCTCGACGACGATCGTGCCGCCGCCGTGGTACAGCGGCTGTTCGCCCAGATGCTGCTCGAGATCGCGCTGCGGCACGATCGCCGGATTCAGCAGCACGGCCTTCCAGCCGTGCTTTTCGGCCAGCCACGTGGCGTAGTAGCCACCGAGCGAGCTGCCGATGACGGTCACGTCGCGCGCGCCGGCCACTTCGGCCTCCGCGACCGCGATCGCTTCGAGCGGCGACACCGACAGCGACGGGCACCGCCACTCGTCGGTACGGCCGAGCTCGGCCATGCGCGCGGCGAGCTGGCGCGACTTCTGCGATTCCGGCGACGACCGGAAGCCGTGCAGGTACAGGATCACGTGCGGCTCCCGAGCGCGTCGAGCAGCTTCTGGTGCACGCCGCCGAAGCCGCCGTTGCTCATCACGAGCACGTGGTCACCCGGGCGCGCGGCTGCGACGACGGACTTCACCAGCAGGTGCAGATCGTCGAATGCGTGCGCCTTCTCGCCCAGCGGCGCCAGCGCCTCGGCCAGATTCCAGCCGAGCGCATCGCGCCCGGTCGGCGCGCCGTAGCCGAACACGAGATCGGCATCGGCCAGGCTCGCCGGCAATTGCGACTTCATCACGCCGAGCTTCATCGTGTTCGAGCGCGGCTCGAGCACCGCGAGGATGCGGGCATTCTCGCTGCCGATGCGTGCACGAAGGCCGGCGATCGTGGTTTCGATCGCGGTCGGATGGTGCGCAAAGTCGTCGTAGACGGTCACGCCGTCCACACTGCCGCGCACTTCCATCCGGCGCTTCACGTTACGGAACGACGCGAGGGATTCGGCCGCCTGCGCAGGCGGTACACCGACGTGGCGCGCAGCCGCGATCGCCGCAAGCGCGTTCATCCGGTTGTGATCGCCCTGTACCTGCCACCTGACTTCACCGACACGTTCCGCGTGCGAATACACCGCGAAGCGCTCGTCGACCGGCACGCCGTCCTCGGCCGGCAGCGCCTGCCAGCCGCCGTCGACGCCGAACCGCTCGACCTCGCTCCAGCAGCCGCGCGCCAGCACGCGCTCGAGTGCATCCGAGCGGCCGTTCGTGACGATCCGGCCGACACCGGGCACGGTACGGACGAGATGATGGAATTGCGTCTCGATCGCGGCGAGATCCGCGAAGATGTCGGCGTGATCGAATTCGAGATTGTTCAGCACCGCGGTGCGTGGCCGGTAGTGGACGAACTTCGAGCGCTTGTCGAAGAACGCCGTATCGTATTCGTCGGCCTCGATCACGAAGAAGCTCGAATCGGTGAGCCGCGCCGATACGCCGAAGTTCAGCGGCACGCCGCCGATCAGGAAGCCCGGATTCAGGCCCGAGTCTTCCAGCAGCCAAGCGAGCATCGACGACGTGGTGGTCTTGCCGTGCGTGCCCGCGACCGCGAGCACCCATTTGCCGGCCAGCACGTGCTCGCCGAGCCACTGCGGGCCCGACACGTACGGCAGGCCGCGATCCAGGATGGCCTCCATCAGCGGATTGCCGCGCGTGACGACGTTGCCGATCACGAACAGGTCCGGTTTCAGGTCGATCTGCTCGGCGCCGTAGCCCTCGATCAGCGTGATGCCCTGCGCCTCGAGCTGCGTGCTCATCGGCGGATAGACGCCCGCGTCGCAACCCGTCACCGTGTGGCCCGCCTCGCGCGCGAGTACGGCGAGACCGCCCATGAAGGTGCCGCAGATGCCAAGAATGTGGATGTGCATAGATGAATGCTTTCGCGCCGCCGGGCGCCGTCGATTCGGAAAGGATGTGTGTGCGGCGCGCCGGACGGGCCGTGCGGCCGGCGCCCGGCCAACGGCCTTTGCCGCGACACAAAGAACAGTATTGTAACTGACGGCCTGCCGTGCCCGGCGGCCCGAACGCTGCGCGCGAACGGCGCCGGCACGCCGGGCGGCAGGCCGCCGCACCCGCGCTCGGGCCCTGCGGCGATCGAGTATGATTGCCGGATCATGTCTCGCAAAACCCTTCTCGACCCGCGGCGCGTCCGCGAGGAAATCGCCCAGTCCGCCGCCCGCCTGATCGCGGAGGACGGCCTGGACTATGCCGGCGCGAAGCGCAAGGCAGCGCGCCAGTTGCTGGGCGATACGCGCGTTGCCGGCGAATGGCTGCCGGATAACGACCTGATCGAGGAAGAACTGCGCGAGTACCTCGCCCTGTTCCAGAGCGACACGCAGCCGGACGAACTGCGCCGCCTGCGCGAAATCGCGCTCGACTGGATGCGCCGGCTCGCCGAGTTCCATCCTTATGTGACGGGTGCCGTGCTGAACGGCACCGCGAACGCGCACTCGGATATCCATTTGCAGGCATTCACCGACAACCCGAAGGACGTCGCGATCTACCTGCTGAACCAGAACGTCCAGTACGACGTATCCGAGACGCGGCACTTCGCGGGCCGCGCCGACGTCGAGACGCTCAGTTTCCTGTGGCGCCCGCGACGCGACGTCGATGCGATCGGCATCCACCTCGCGCTCTATGCGAGCGACGACCTGCGCGGCGCGGTCAAGGCTGACGCGCGCGGCCGGGTCGCCCGCGCGGATGCCGCCGCGCTGCGCGCGCTCGTCGAAGCAGGCAAGGCCCCTGCCGAACCGGAATGATTCAACGAGGATGATGAAACGCATGTTGGCGCTCGCGGTCGTCGCGGCCGCCGCCGTTGCCGGCGGGCTCGCCGCCGGCCATTTGTTCCGCGGCACCGCCGATGACGGTGTCGCCGTCGCCGCGCCCGCCGCACACGGCAGCCCGGTCGAACAGTTGTGGGCGGCGTCGCTGACGGGCACCGACGGCAAGCCGGCCACGCTGTCCGCCTTCAAGGGCCAGAAGGTCGTCGTCAATTTCTGGGCGTCATGGTGCGGCCCGTGCGTCGAGGAGATGCCGGAGCTCGTCGCGCTGTCGCATCAATACAAACAGAAGGGCATCCGTTTCATCGGGATCGGCGTCGATTCCGAACAGAACGTGAAGAACTTTCTGCAGAAGGTGAAGGTCGACTATCCGGTATTCATCAGCGGATATGCGGGCGCCGATCTGGCCCGTAATTTCGGAAATACCGCCGGCGCGTTGCCGTTTACGGTCGTCATCGACGAAACCGGCAAGATTCGCGAGACAAAATTGGGACAAATCCAACCGGCCGAGCTGAAAAAGACGCTCGACGCGCTGTAACCTGCCCGAACGGCGGCCCGCACGTTGGCGGCGATTTGCCCGTGGATCGCCGCAATTTCGCGTGAATTCGCCGATACTTTGCCTGAGTGCCGGTAATTCTTGCAGGTCCGGCGCGCTTGGCCGTTCGGCAAAACTAGACAAATTTCTCTAAATAGCGCTAAAGTTCGCGCAATTCCGCAGAAATAGAAGCGACCATGACACGATTGCTGGTGCTGCACGGCCCCAACCTGAACCTTCTCGGCACCCGGGAACCGGAGGTGTACGGCCGCGTCACGCTCGCACAGATCGATCAGGCGCTTGCCGCGCGCGCCCGGGAAGCCGGCGCCGAACTGTCGTCGTTCCAGAGCAACCATGAAGGTGCACTGGTCGACCGCATTCAGGCCGCGCGGGAGGAACAGACCGATTTCATCCTGATCAATCCGGCCGCGTATACGCACACGAGCGTCGCGATCCGGGACGCGATCGCCGGCGTTGGCATCCCGTTCGTCGAGGTTCACTTGTCGAACGTGCATCGCCGCGAAGCGTTCAGGCACCACTCCTACTTTTCCGACCAGGCCGAAGGCGTGATCTGCGGGCTCGGCTGGAAAGGTTATCTGTACGCGCTCGAGTACGCGCTGGACAAGCTGCAAGGCACGTCGCGCGGCTGATTTCGCGATCTAGATTCAGCGCCGGCCCCTAACCGGCGCTTTCACGTATTGAAAGGGGAATTCCCGATGGATCTTCGTAAGCTGAAAACTCTGATCGACCTCGTTTCCGAATCCGGCATCTCCGAGCTGGAAGTGACGGAAGGCGAAGGCAAGGTGCGCATCGTCAAGAACGCGCCGCCGGTCTACGTGCAGCCGACGGCTGGGTATGCCCCGCAAGTCAGCGCGCCCGCTCCGGTCGCGCTGCCGACCGAAGGTGCTGTCGCGCCGGCCGCAGGCGGCGCAGCCGCTCCGGCGGTCCCGCAGGGCCACGTCGTGACGTCGCCGATGGTCGGCACGTTCTATCGCGCACCGTCGCCGGGCGCGGACCCGTTCGTCCAGGTGGGCGACACGGTCAAGGAAGGCCAGACGATCTGCATCATCGAAGCGATGAAGCTGCTCAACGAGATCGAGTCGGACAAGGCCGGCGTGATCAAGGAAATCCTCGTCGAGAACGGCCAGGCCGTCGAATACGGCCAGCCGCTTTTCGTGATCGGCTAAGTCCGCCGCGCGGCCTCCGGGCCGCGCGCCGCCGATGCCCGCCAGGCGCCGTTCGCGCGCCCCTCGAAGAGACGAATACTCGCTATGTTTGAAAAAATCCTCATTGCCAACCGTGGTGAAATCGCGCTGCGCATCCAGCGTGCGTGCCGCGAACTCGGCGTCAAGACGGTGGTCGTCTACTCGGAAGCCGACAAGGAAGCCAAGTACGTCCGCCTCGCGGACGAAGCCGTCTGTATCGGCCCGGCCCCGTCGAACCTGAGCTACCTGAACATGCCGGCGCTGATCAGCGCCGCGGAAGTCACCGATGCCGAGGCGATCCACCCCGGCTACGGCTTCCTGTCGGAGAACGCCGATTTCGCGGAACGCGTCGAGCAGTCGGGCTTCACGTTCATCGGCCCGCGCCCGGAAACGATCCGCATGATGGGTGACAAGGTCACCGCGAAGCAGACGATGATCAAGACCGGCGTGCCGTGCGTGCCGGGCTCGGAAGGCGCGTTGCCGGACGATCCGAAAGAGATCGTCAAGATTGCGCGCGCGATCGGCTATCCGGTCATCATCAAGGCGGCAGGCGGCGGTGGCGGGCGCGGGATGCGCGTCGTGCACACCGAGGCCGCGCTCGTCAACGCAGTCAACATGACCCGCGAGGAAGCCGGCCGTGCGTTCGGCAACCCGCAGGTGTACATGGAGAAGTTCCTCGAGAACCCGCGCCACATCGAAATCCAGGTGCTGTCCGACGCGTACAAGAACGCGATCTGGCTCGGCGAGCGCGATTGCTCGATGCAGCGCCGCCACCAGAAGGTGATCGAGGAAGCGCCGGCGCCCGGCATTCCGCGCCGCCTGATCGATCGCATCGGCGACCGCTGCGCGGACGCCTGCAAGAAGATGGGCTACCTCGGCGCGGGCACGTTCGAATTCCTGTACGAGAACAACGAGTTCTACTTCATCGAGATGAACACGCGCGTGCAGGTCGAGCACCCGGTATCGGAGCTGATCACGGGCGTCGACATCGTGCAGGAACAGATCCGCATCGCGGCCGGCGAGAAGCTCACGCTGCGCCAGCGCGACATTGAATTCCGCGGACATGCGATCGAATGCCGGATCAACGCGGAAGATCCGTTCAAGTTCACGCCGTCGCCGGGCCGGATCACGTCGTGGCATACGCCGGGCGGCCCCGGCGTGCGCGTCGATTCGCACGCCTACAATGGCTATTTCGTGCCGCCGAACTATGATTCGATGATCGGCAAGCTGATCACCTACGGCGCGACGCGCGAGCAGGCAATCAGCCGGATGCGCATCGCGCTGTCGGAAATGGTCGTCGAAGGCATCCAGACCAACATCCCGCTGCACCGCGAGCTGATGATCGATTCGAAGTTCGTCGAAGGCGGCACCAGCATCCACTACCTCGAAAACCGGCTCGCCCAGAAGCAGCAGGTCGCACCGGAAGAAGCGTAAGCATGAGCTATCGCGAACTCGTCGTCGAACTGGCCCGTGAGCATGCGGAGGCACTGTCCGACGCGTTGCTCGAACTCGGCGCGCTGTCGGTGTCCGTGGAAGACGCCGACGCCGACACGCCCGACGAACAGCCGCTCTTCGGCGAGCCGGGCCTCGTGCCCGACCGCACCGCGTGGCAGCACTCGCGCGTGGTCGCGCTGCTCGCGGCCGACCATGAGCCGGCCGTGCTCCTCGCGGCTGCCGCAAACGAAATCGGCGTCGCCGAGACCCCCGCGTTCACCGTCCGCGAAGTCGAGGAACAGGACTGGGTGCGGCTCACGCAATCGCAGTTCGAGCCGATCCCGATCGGCGAGCGGATCTGGGTCGTGCCGTCGTGGCACGATGCGCCCGATCCCGATGCGCTCATCCTCGAACTCGATCCGGGCCTCGCATTCGGCACCGGCAGCCACCCGACCACGCGCCTGTGCATGGAATGGCTCGAGCAGTCGGTGAAGCCGGGCCAGTCGGTGCTCGACTACGGCTGCGGCTCGGGCATTCTCGCGATCCTCGCGAAGAAATGCGGGGCGAACCCCGTCATCGGCATCGACATCGATCCGCAGGCGGTCGAATCGGCGCGGCAGAACAGCGAACGCAACCATGCGGATGTCACGTACGGGCTGCCCGATGCGTGCCCGGACGGCGAATTCGACATCGTCGTCGCGAACATCCTGTCGAATCCGCTGAAGCTGATGGCGTCGATGCTCGCATCGAAGGTCAAGCCGGGTGGGCGCATCGCGCTGTCGGGCGTGCTCGCGCGCCAGGCGGACGAAGTGGCGGCCGTCTACGCACGCTACGTCGACATCTCGGTCTGGCGTGAGCACGAAGGTTGGGTATGCCTCGCCGGAACCCGACGCGAAAGCCATTAGAATAGCGCTGTCCTTCACTCTGGCCAGCAGGCCGCCCGGCTCGACATGCTTCTTGCGACGCGCTGCCCTCATTGCGAAACCGTCTTCCGGCTGCAGCAGGAACAGCTCTCGCTGCATCAAGGGCTCGTTCGCTGCGGGCACTGCCACGAAGTATTCAACGCATCCGAGTCGCTCGTTCCCGAGCACGCGCTGCAGCCCGAGCCGGCCCTGACCGAACCGGCTGCTGCGCCGGATGACGGCCACGCGCATCATCCGGCCCTGCCTCGGCTGTTCGCCGCCGAAGCGCCGGCCGGGTCACCTTCCGACACCGATTACAAGCCGGAAGGCTGGGACATGTGGGCGCCGTGGCTCGATGCCGGCGTCGACCCGTCGCTGCAGCACAGCGTGCAGACCGTGCGCACCGAGCCGCTGATCCCGCTCGCGCTTCCGTCCACCGAAGCCGGCGTCGTTCACCTGTCGGGTACGCCCGCCCCGTTCGCGCCCTCCCCGGCCGAGCTGGACACCGCCACTGCCGTCGCGCAACCCGCCGAATCGACGCAGACGCAGACGCAGACGCAGACGCAGACGCAGACGCAGACGCAGACGCAGCAGGATACCGAACCATCGGCCACGCCCGTCGAGCGTGACCCGCGTGAGCCCCGCTTCGTCGCCCACGTTCCGTCGGACGCGGAGACCGCTCGCGATGCCGCCGAACCCGTCGGCACCGCGCACTTCGCCGTGCCGGACGACGAACGCGCGCCGCGCGAACCGCGTTTTGCGTTCGCACCGGCGCCGGCTGTCACCGAAGCCGAAGCCAGGGGCGAGCCCGACACCGGCACCCCACGGCACGACGAAACGCCCGCCGCAACGACCAACGCGCCAGCCGCACCGTTCCCCGCTGCATTGACCGACGACGATCGTCCGCATTTCGCCGTCACGCGCGAGACGCGCGCGCCGCAGCGACGCGGCATGCTCGGCGGCTTTTTCGGTGGCCTCGTCGCTGCCGTGCTCGCCGTGCTGCTCGTCACGCAACTCGCATGGTGGCAGCGCGAAACGCTGATGATCTACTGGCCCGTCACGCAGGGCTGGTTCCGGCAGGCCTGCGCGCCGCTTGGCTGCAAGGTCACGCCGCCGCACGCGATCGACGGCCTGCGGCTCGACGCGACCGACCTGCGCCAGCTCGACGGCCCGCGCGAGCTCGAGCTGAAGGTGCCGCTGACGAACCGCTACCGTGTCGCGCTCGCCTACCCGTCGCTCGAGCTAACGCTGCTCGACGACACCAACCACGTGACCGTGCGCCGCGTACTCGCGCCGCGCGACTACGTGCGCCCGGGCACGCCGATCGACGCCGGGCTGCCGCCCGGCGCGACGCAGACGATGATCGTCCGCGTCGAAACGAACGGCACGCCCGCCTCGAATTTCCGCGTCCAGATTTTCTATCCGTGACGCGCCGCGGCGCGCGCCTGCGCGCCCGTCTCAACCCGCGCGCCCGAGCGGCGCGCTATTTCGGAGCACGAACATGAGCAAAGTTACGCTGGGTGGCAACCCGATCGATCTCGCCGGCACGTTCCCGGCCGTCGGCGCACAAGGCGCCGATTTCAAGCTGGTCGGCAAGGACCTCGCCGACCTGTCGCTCGCCAGCTTCGCCGGCAAGCGCAAGGTGCTGAACATCGTCCCGAGCCTCGACACGCCGACCTGCGCGACGTCGACCCGCAAGTTCAACGAAGCCGCATCGTCGCTCGACAACACGGTTGTCGTCGTCGTGTCCGCCGACCTGCCGTTCGCTGCGACGCGCTTCTGCACGACCGAAGGCCTCGAGAACGTCGTGACGGCTTCGACGTTCCGCACCGGCCGCGCGTTCGCGAACGCGTACGGCGTCGACGTGACGAGCGGCCCGCTGAACGGCCTGACCGCACGTGCGGTCGTCGTGCTCGACGCGCAGGACAAGGTGATCCACGCGGAACTCGTCGGCGAAATCAAGGACGAGCCGAACTACGATGCAGCGCTCGCCGCACTGAAGTAAGCTTTCTCTCGCTTTCCCCTGCCGCGCCGCGCCTTTCGCGCGGCGTTGTCGCGCAGGGGTCCCTCATTTCTACAGGAACGCACACCTTGGCTACGTTGATTTGCGGCTCGATCGCCTACGATTCCATCATGACCTTCGAAGGGCGGTTTCGTGAGCACATCCTCCCCGACCAGGTGCACCTCATCAACCTGAGCTTCCTCGTGCCGACGATGCGCCGCGAGTTCGGCGGCTGCGCGGGCAACATCGCGTACGCGCTGCACCTGCTCGGCGGCGATGCGCGGATCATGGGGACGGTGGGCGCGCTCGACGCCCAGTCGTATCTCGACCGGCTCGACCAGCTCGGCCTGCGTCGCGACCACGTTCGCGTGCTGCCCGACACGTATACGGCGCAGGCGATGATCACGACCGATCTCGACAACAACCAGATCACGGCGTTCCACCCGGGCGCGATGATGCAGTCGCACCTGAACCACGCAGGCGACGCGCCGGGCATCAAGCTCGCGATCGTCGGCCCTGACGGCTTCGACGGGATGGTGCAGCACGTCGAAGAACTCGCGAAGGCCGGTGTGCCGTTCGTATTCGATCCGGGCCAGGGCCTGCCGCTGTTCGACGGTGCGACGCTGCGCCGCAGCATTGAACTTGCGACCTATGTAGCGGTCAACGACTACGAGGCCAAGCTGGTGAGCGACAAGACGGGATGGTCCGAAGATGAAATCGCCAGCCGGGTCGACGCGCTCGTCATTACGCGTGGCGAGCACGGCGCGACCATCCGCCACAAGCAGGGCACGGAGCTGATTCCTGTCGTGCCGGCCGAGCGTATCTCCGATCCGACCGGCTGCGGCGATGCCTTCCGGGGTGGCCTGCTGTACGGCATCGAACATGGCCTCGACTGGGCAACCACGGGCCGCCTCGCGAGCCTGATGGGCTCGATCAAGATCGCCCACCAGGGGCCCCAGACTTACGTACTGACGCGCGCCGAGATCGACGCGCGCTTCGAGACTGCATTCGGTTACAGTCTCAAATGAATTTTGTGGGAGAGCAAAGATGTTGACGAAAAAGACCCTCACGCTCGCGGCCATGCTGGCGGCCTCGCTGACGCTCACCGGTTGCTTCACCGCACCCGGTTCGGCGGATGTCTATAGCGTCGGCCAGGCGCAGCGCGAACAGACGGTCCGCATGGGCACGGTCGAAAGCGTCCGAGCGGTGCGCATCCAGTCCGACGGCGGCGGCAGCGCGATCGGCACGATCGGCGGTGGCGCACTCGGCGCGGTGGCAGGCAGCGCGATCGGCGGCGGCAAGGGGTCGATCCTGACCGCGATCGCCGGCGGCCTCGTCGGCGCGGTCGCGGGCAACGCGGTCGGCGAAAACCTCAGCACGGCGAACGGTGTCGAAATCACCGTGCGCCTCGACAACGGCGATCTGCGCTCGATCACGCAGGCAGCAAGCGGCGAAGCGTTCCGCGCCGGCGAGCGCGTGCGACTGCTGTCGAGCGGCGGCGTCACGCGCGTCACGCACTAACGGGTACCTCAGCTCGCGGCGCAAGCCGCGGTCGAACGCATGTGCGAAGCTGCACATGCGTTTTTTTTCGTCCGTAGTCGCCGCAACCGGCATACGGGCAACCTGCCTATCGGCAAGTACAGACGAAAAAAATCCCGCCACCTGAGCCAGATGGCGGGACTGATTGAGTAGCGCTACTCAACCCGCGGACACCACGTGAGTGTCCGGGTGGTGCAGGTCAGCCTCGATTACGGACGGCTGCCGGTCGGGAACGGCCATGCCGCTGCCGGGTTGAGCGCGGTCTTCACGCCCGATGCCGGCGCAACCGATGCGGTCGACGCGGTCGTTGCCGGTGCAGCCTTCTTCACGACGGCCTTCTTCGGAGCAGCAGCCTTCTTCGGAGCCGCGGCCTTCTTCGCCGGAGCCGGAGCAGCAGCGGCAGCCTTCTTCGCGGGAGCAGCGGCCTTCTTCGCAGGGGCAGCCTTCTTCGCAGCAGGCGCAGCCTTCTTCGCGGCAGCCTTCTTGGCAGGCGCAGCCTTCTTCGCAGCAGCCTTCTTCGCCGGCGCGGCCTTCTTCGCAGCAGCCTTCTTGGCCGGTGCTGCCTTCTTCGCAGCAACCTTCTTCACTGCGACTTTCTTGGCTGCAACCTTCTTCACTGCGGCCTTCTTCGCCGGTGCTGCCTTCTTCGCAGCAACCTTCTTCACTGCGACCTTCTTGGCTGCAACCTTCTTCGTTGCGACCTTCTTGGCAGCAACCTTCTTCACTGCTGCCTTCTTCGCCGGTGCTGCCTTCTTCGCGGCAACCTTCTTCACCGCGACCTTCTTGGCAGCAACCTTCTTCACTGCAGCGGCCTTCTTCGCCGGCGCAGCAGCCTTCTTCGCAGCGACCTTCTTCACTGCGGCCTTCTTTGCAGCCGGTTTCTTCTTGGCAAGTGCCATGTTGTTCTCCTTCAGGTTCAGATGAGAGTCAGTTCAAACTACACCCTTCGTCAAAACCCGCTTCCCGCGGACGCTGTTCAGGACGTGCGCTTCGAAGCGGGCTATTCATCGGCGTACGCGGATACCACGCGCTTACGCTAATGAATACGGTATGGCGCGCGTGACCACCCGGCCTCGCGCGCCAAATCAAGTCGGTAGCCGGCGCACCTCGCGCCGCTACCCCTAATCGCTTGATCAAGCGGACCGCCACACGGCTGTCCGCTTTTTCCGGAGGGAAGTTTGCCCATCCCACTGAAGGGTTCGCAAAGTGCCTGTCGTGTCGTCGTGCCGTTAAGGCACCGGGCATGCTTTGCATCAGGCGTTCTTGCTCCTAAACCTTGGGCCGGGGCCGAGAGGCCGCCGGCTGCACCATCATGTGACGGGTTCGCTGCTGCGGGTTATTCCCAGGACAGCGCACCGCCCGTCTGATACTCGATCACACGCGTCTCGAAGAAGTTGCGTTCCTTCTTCAGGTCGATCATCTCGCTCATCCACGGGAACGGGTTTTCCTCGTTCGGATACAGCGGGTCAAGGCCGATCTGCTGGCAACGGCGGTTGCTGATGAAGCGCAGATAGCTCTTGAACATCGACGCGTTCAAACCCAGCACGCCGCGCGGCATCGTGTCTTCGGCGTAGCGGTATTCGAGTTCGACAGCCTGCTTGAACAGCTCGCGGATCTCGGCGCGGAATTCGGCGGTCCAGAGATGCGGATTCTCGAGCTTGATCTGGTTGATCAGGTCGATGCCGAAGTTGCAGTGCATCGACTCGTCGCGCAGGATGTACTGATATTGCTCTGCAGCACCCGTCATCTTGTTCTGGCGGCCGAGCGCGAGGATCTGCGTGAACCCGACATAGAAGAACAGGCCTTCCATGATGCAGGCGAACACGATCAGCGACTTCAGCAGCTTCTGATCCGCTTCGAGCGTGCCGGTCTTGAAGGCCGGATCCGTCAGCGTATGGATGAACGGGATCAGGAATTCGTCCTTCGCGCGGATCGACGTGACCTCGTGGTACGCGTTGAAGATCTCGCCTTCGTCGAGACCGAGCGATTCGACAATGTATTGGTACGCGTGCGTGTGGATCGCCTCTTCGAACGCCTGGCGCAGCAGGAACTGCCGGCACTCGGGCGCCGTGATGTGGCGGTACGTGCCGAGCACGATGTTGTTCGCCGCGAGCGAATCGGCCGTCACGAAGAAGCCGAGGTTGCGCTTCACGATGCGGCGCTCGTCCTCGGTCAGACCGTTCGGGTCCTTCCACAGAGCGATGTCGCGGGACATGTTGATTTCCTGCGGCATCCAGTGGTTCGCGCAACCGGCCAGATACTTTTCCCACGCCCACTTGTACTTGAACGGCACCAGCTGATTGACGTCAGTCTGGCCGTTGATGATGCGCTTGTCGGCGACATTGACCCGCGCTTCCGAACCGCCGGCGGGAACAGCCGATGCTTGCGGCGGCACCGCAAGATCGCCTTCGAAAATGTCGCGGACCTGATGGGCGGCAGGCGTTGCAGCCTGCAGTCCGACAGCCGCTCCTGCGGAGGTGCGCATCGCGTTTTGCTGCGCTCCGCTCGCGGGAGTTACGGCAGTCTTCTCTTCATCCCAGTTGAGCATAAATTCTCACCATCAATTTAGAACGGTTTGTACCATCTTTTCCTGAGCGATAAAAGGGTTCGCTCACGAAAAATCCTTTTTTCGATTCGCGTTGCGACCTCGATACAACACTTTGAGCAACGCATCGTCGTTCATGCAGAGCGCGACGTGTGTCGCGCGTGTATCGCGAGGTGCGCTCGACGCATCGAACGCTGATCGAAACGCGACGTCGTCGGGGATGTTTCGATCGCTTGTCACTGCCTGCAACGCAGGTGCCGCGTTACAGATTCCTTATCATTTTTTTAGTTGAGAGCGGCGCACACTTCAACCTCGATCGATTGTCGTGTGCGCCGCGCTGACCTGCTTCTCAGGTCAGGCGTACTGCGTTACTGGCACGCTTCGCATTCGTCGAAGCCAGGATCGCCCGGACGCATCGTGCACACCGGGCCATCTGCCTCGACCGGTGCGAGTGCCGGTGCTGCGTCGACTGCGCCCGACGACGATGCTGCGCCGCCTGCCGCACCGAAGCCGCCGGCTGCGCCTTGCGCGCCGCCGCTGCTCGAACCGCCGCTCGTCGGCACCGCGTTCAGCGCGCCGTGTGCGACCGTCGACTTCTCGACGTGCGTCGCCGCCATCGTGCGGAGGTAGTAGGTCGTCTTCAGGCCGCGCAGCCATGCGAGCTTGTAGACCTCGTCGAGCTTCTTGCCCGACGCGCCGCCCATGTAGATGTTCAGCGACTGCGCCTGGTCGATCCACTTCTGGCGACGCGATGCCGCTTCGACCAGCCACGTCGGGTCGACTTCGAACGCGGTCGCGTAGATCGCGCGCAGGTCGGCCGGGATCCGGTCGATGCGCGACAGCATGCCGTCGAAGTACTTCAGGTCGGCAACCATCACTTCGTCCCACAGGCCGCGTTCCTTCAGGTCACGCACCAGGTACTCGTTCACCACCGTGAATTCGCCCGACAGGTTCGACTTCACGTACAGGTTCTGGAAGGTCGGCTCGATACAGGCCGACACGCCGATGATGTTCGAGATCGTCGCCGTCGGTGCGATCGCGACGCAGTTCGAGTTGCGCATGCCGTGCGTGGCGATCCGCGAACGCAGCGACGTCCAGTCGAGCGATTCGGACGTGTCGACCTCGACGTAGCCGCCGCGCGCTTCGGCGAGCAGCTTCAGCGTGTCCTGCGGGAGGATGCCGCGATCCCACAGCGAGCCGCGGTAGCTCGAGTAGCGGCCACGCTCCTCGGCCAGCTCGGTCGACGCGTGGTACGCGTAGTAGCAGACCGCTTCCATCGAACGGTCGGCGAACGCGACCGCCGCTTCCGACGCGTACGGCGTGCGCAGCAGGTGCAGGCAGTCCTGGAAGCCCATGATGCCCATGCCGACCGGGCGATGCTTCAGGTTCGAGTTACGCGCCTTCGCCACCGCGTAGTAGTTGATGTCGATCACGTTGTCGAGCATGCGCATCGCGACGCTGATCGTGCGCTTCAGCTTGTCGTGGTCGAGCGCGTAGCTGCCGTCGGCCTGCTTCACCAGGTGGGCGACGAGGTTCACGGAGCCGAGGTTGCACACCGCGATTTCGGAGTCGCTCGTGTTCAGCGTGATTTCCGTGCACAGGTTCGACGAGTGGACGACGCCGACGTGCTGCTGCGGCGAGCGCACGTTGCACGGATCCTTGAACGTGATCCACGGGTGGCCCGTCTCGAACAGCATGCCGAGCATCTTGCGCCAGAGCTGCGCCGCCGGGATCTTCTTGAACAGCTTGATCTCGCCGCGCGCGACCTTGTCTTCGTAAGCCGTGTAAGCCGCCTCGAATTCCGCGCCGAACTTGTCGTGCAGGTCCGGGCAGGTCGACGGCGAGAACAGCGTCCAGTCAGCGCCTTCCATCACGCGCTTCATGAACAGGTCGGGAATCCAGTTCGCCGTGTTCATGTCGTGCGTGCGGCGGCGATCGTCGCCCGTGTTCTTGCGCAGCTCCAGGAACTCCTCGATGTCGAGGTGCCACGATTCGAGGTACGCGCAGACCGCGCCCTTGCGCTTGCCGCCCTGGTTGACCGCGACGGCCGTGTCGTTGACGACCTTCAGGAACGGGACCACGCCTTGCGACTTGCCGTTCGTGCCCTTGATATGCGAGCCGAGTGCACGCACGCGCGTCCAGTCGTTGCCCAGGCCGCCGGCGAACTTCGACAGCAGCGCGTTTTCCTTCAGCGCTTCATAGATGCCGTCGAGATCGTCCGCGACCGTCGTCAGGTAGCACGACGACAGCTGCGAGCGGTGCGTGCCCGAGTTGAACAGCGTCGGCGTCGAGCTCATGAAGTCGAAGCTGGACAGCACGTTGTAGAACTCGATCGCGCGCGTTTCGCGGTCGATCTCGTTCAGCGACAGGCCCATCGCGACGCGCATGAAGAATGCCTGCGGCATTTCGATGCGGGTGCCTTCGACGTGCAGGAAGTAGCGGTCGTACAGCGTCTGCAGGCCGAGGTAGCCGAACTGCAGGTCGCGGTTCGCGTCGAGCGCTTCGCCGAGGCGCTTCAGGTCGAACTGCAGCAGCTTGTCGTCGAGCAGGCCGGCGTCGACGCCGCGCTTCAGGAACTGCGGGAAATATTCCGCGTAGCGGGTCGACATCTCGGCCTGGACCACTTCCTCGCCGAGGATCTCGCGACGGATCGTGTGCAGCAGGATGCGGGACGTGACCTGGCTGTATGCCGGATCCTTCTCGATCATCGTGCGCGCAGCCAGGATCGCCGAGTCGTAGACCTGGCTCATCGGCACGCCGTCGTACAGGTTCTTCACCGTTTCCGCGACGATCGGGTCAGGGTTAACCGCAGCGCCGAGGCCGTCGCATGCCGACACGACCAGTGCACGCAGCGCGTTCAGGTCGAGCGGGCGCGTGACGCCGTTGTCGACGACGTTGATGCCGGTGCTCGCCTCGCCGCCCGCTGCCGCTGCTTCCTCGCCCGCATGCTGGCGCTCGAGGTGACGCTTCTCGCGATACAGCACGTACGCACGCGCGACGTTGTGCTCGCCGCCGCGCATCAGCGCGAGTTCGACCTGATCCTGGATGTCTTCGATATGGAACGTACCGCCGTTCGGGCGGCTGCGCACGAGCGCGCGCACGACGTTGTGCGTCAGTTGCTCGACCTGCTCGCGCACACGCGCCGATGCCGCGCCCTGCCCGCCATTGACAGCCAGGAAAGCCTTGGTCACCGCGATCGCGATCTTCGAAGGTTCGAACGAGACGACGCTGCCGTTGCGGCGGATCACCTTGTAGTCGGCGAACGTCGCCTGCGGCGCGAGCGCCTTCGCGCCCTGTTCGGTCCCGCCGAGCGGACGGCTCGAGGCGCTCTCGTACTGGGACGTCGCGTTGTCGGTGGTTTGCATGTGCAAAGCTCCTGGTGTTGGATGGTGCGGAGAGAACCGCGGATTAAAACGAACGCTGCGCAACTTGGTGCGCGAGCGGTAAGAGGCGAGCGATGCGCCGGGGAAGCCGGTTCGGTCGATGCGCGACAACCGATCCGGTCGTGTGCTTCGTCATGTGTACCCTGCCCCGTCGAAGTTCGCTGCGCTGATCGCGACGCCCGGACCGCCCGGCCTGACGCGCCGCCCTGAGAACCCTGTCCGCCGGCGTTGCCCGCCGGCCGGTGCCGCTCGGGTTTCCCCTGCGGCACACACTATATCTAGTACAGAACTACTCAACTGGCACCAAGTATAGTGGACATTCGGAGGACGTCAAAACGGATAATTTGCGATGGAGGTCTTGACATCGCTCACGCGCAGACACGACAAGGCATTGGTCGGAGAAAAAACTTTCTCCGGTCAAAAAACCCCGCGATCAGTGCTGACGGAAAGGAAAGTATTCGGCGGAAAAACCGGCATCGCTCGCGAAGCGTTGCCAATCGAAATGCGGGCCCGGGTCGGTCTTGCGGCCCGGCGCGACGTCCGAGTGCCCCGCGATTGCGTCGACCGGGTAGCGTGCCGCGAGCGTGCGGGAGAGCGCGGCGAGCATCGCATACTGCGCGTCGTCGAACGGCACGTCGTCCGCGCCTTCGAGCTCGATGCCGATCGAGAAGTCGTTGCAGCGCGGCCGGCCGAAGAACTCGGACGAGCCCGCGTGCCACGCGCGCTCGTCGCACGACACGAACTGCACGAGTTCGCCGCTGCGGCGGATCAGGAAGTGCGCGGACACGCGCACGTCGCGCAGGTGGCTCTGGTAATAAGGGTGCGCATCGCAGTCGAGGCGATTCAGGAACAGCGCCTCGATTGCATCGCCACCGAATTCGCCGGGCGGCAGGCTGATGTTGTGGACGACCACGAGCGTCGGCACCGCGCCCGCGGGCCGCACCTCGAAGTTCGGCGACGGCGCATGGCGCGCTTCGCGCACCCAGCCGTTCGCGTCGACCGACAGCAGCAGCGCGTCGCTCATCGTGCGTCGCGACCGCTCGACCGCTCGGCGTGGCGCTGCGCGTGCTCGGCACTGCAGAAATATTCGCCGCCCGCGGCAACGGCGTCGCCCTTCGGCGCATGCACGCCACATTCGGCGCAGCGCACCATCGGCTCGGGCAGCGCCCGCGCGTCGCCGTTCGGGC
>NZ_JAAGPE010000130.1:0-26654 GCF_017104605.1 Burkholderia sp. Ac-20384
TCTCAGCAGCGCTGCGTTTTCAGCAGCAGAGAAGCGAGATTATGAACCGTGTTTCGCATTTCGTCAACAACTTTTTTCACTACATCGTTGCGACTGCGGGGCTCAACTTCCAGGTCAGTTGCGCGCTCCAGACTGCTGCGCACCGCCAACCTTGCTTCCCTCTTCCGCGCCGTGTTTCCGTTAGCGCGAAAGAGGCGTGATTCTAAGCACCCGGCCCCAACTACGCAAGCCCCTTTGTGAAAAAAGTTTGAAAAAGCCCCCGTGCGCTGACGCGCACGGGGGCTTCGGGTACGACGGGCCGCGTGACGCTGCTGACATCCCGGTCGCCGGCAACACTTCCCTCTATATATAGAGGTGCGTCACTTGCCGCCTACCGCAGCCTGCAGTTGCTCGACCGGCACCGCGTCGGCCATCGCCGTGTAGCCGGCGTCGCTCGGGTGAATGCCGTCGCCGCTATCGTAGCGACGCTGCAGCACACTCGGGCGAGCCGGATCGCGCAGCACCGCATCGAAGTCGACCACACCGTCGAACCCGCTACCGCTCCGGATCCACCGGTTCACCTCGAGCCGGATCGCCTCACGCCCCGCCGGCAGCCCGGCCGGCGTCAGCGTCGCGCCGAACACCTTCACGCCCTGACGATGCGCCGCTTCGATCAGCCGGCGGTAGCCGTCGATCAGCGATGCGGCCGTGACCTGCGTATGCGGGTGATCGCAATCGAGCCCCGCGCGCGGCGGCATCGCCGCGAAGTTGATGTCGTTGATCCCGATCAGCACGATCGCCGCCTTCACACCCGCGCGCGACAGCGCATCGCGCTCGAACCGCGACGCCAGCGACGTGCCGTAGCACGCCGAATCGCTGAGCAGCCGGTTGCCGCTGATACCAAGATTCGTGACGCCGATCGACTCCACGCCCGAGGCGGTCAGCCGACGCGCCAGTGCGTCCGGCCAGCGGTGGTTCCGATTCACGCTCGAGCGCAGCCCGTCGGTGATCGAATCGCCGATCGCGGCAACGCTGGCGTGCGCGGCCCCGGCCTCGACCGCGAGCTCGGTCACCCATGCATATTGGGTAAAGCGGGTGCGGAACGCGGCAGCACCCGGATCATTCACGTGATCGCCCGGTGCAGACACATAGTTGAACTGGTTCGACACGCGGTGCCAGACCGTCATCCGCTGGTTCGGTCCCATCTGGAGGTTGATCGCGTATGGCCGCCCGGCTGTCACGTCGATCGCCACCGGATCGCTTTCAAGTTCCTGGCCCGGCCCAAGCGTCACCGAAGCCTTGCCGCCGAACCGGACCGGCGCCGCCACACCGCCGGCAAGTGCCGCGCCCTCGCCGGCGCGCGCGAGGCTCGCCGCCTCGACGACCAGCGGCGCACGACCGTATGCATTGCTGACGCGGATCCGAGCGGCCCGCCCCGACACCGTCGGATAGACGATCTGGCGTACGGTCCGTCCGGACACATCGGGGGCGCGATAAAGCGGCGGCGGTGCGGCAAGGTCGGGAATCGGCTGCAGCGCGGTCGCCCACGCGGCAACCCATCCGGACGGCGCGGCCGAGGCCGACGCCGCAAGCGGCGATACAAGGACAACCGCACCCAGCACGGCCGCGGCGATACTGCTTCGGAATGACATCGGCAAAATCCTCGTCGGAAAGCGGGCATTGTGCCGCAGAAGACGCGAACCCCACGCGCCGGATCACCATCACCCCGGCCGATCGCGCCCCGACGTCCCTCGTTTACCCGAGTCTCGCCGCAAATCCACAAGAAATTTATTAACCGACCGGTCGGTTGGTTTATACTTCGCACACATTCAACCGGACGAGAGCCTCGCCATGTACACGCAATCCCTCGACATCCCCGGCAACGTCGCGCCACTCGACGCCGCAGCCGAGTCGCCCGAGCAGGCGCGGTTCGATGCGGTCATGGCCGCCGACGGCAAGATCGAACCGCAGGACTGGATGCCCGACGCCTATCGCAAGACGCTGGTTCGCCAGATCTCGCAGCACGCGCACTCGGAAGTCGTCGGCATGCTGCCCGAAGGCAACTGGATCTCGCGCGCGCCGAGCCTGAAGCGCAAGGCGATCCTGCTCGCTAAGGTCCAGGACGAAGCCGGCCACGGCCTCTATCTCTATAGCGCGGCCGAAACGCTCGGCGTATCGCGCGATTCGCTGATCGACGCGCTGCTCGCCGGCAAGGCGAAATACTCGAGCATCTTCAACTACCCGACGCCCACCTGGGCCGACGTCGGCGTGATCGGCTGGCTCGTCGACGGCGCCGCGATCATGAACCAGATCCCGCTGTGCCGCTGCACGTACGGCCCGTACGCGCGCGCGATGATCCGCGTGTGCAAGGAAGAATCGTTCCACCAGCGTCAGGGCTTCGACGCGCTGCTCTCGATGATGAAGGGCAGCGACGCGCAACGCGCGATGGTCCAGCAGGCCGTGAACCGCTGGTGGTGGCCGGTGCTGATGATGTTCGGCCCGAGCGACGCCGATTCGGTTCACAGCAACCAGTCCGCGAAATGGGGCATCAAGCGGATCTCGAACGACGACCTGCGGCAGAAGTTCGTCGACGCGACGGTCGATCAGGCGAAGGTGCTCGGCGTGACGCTGCCCGACCCCGACCTGAAGTGGAACGAAGCGCGCGGCCACCACGATTACGGCACGATCGACTGGGACGAATTCTGGCGCGTGGTCAACGGCGACGGCCCGTGCAACAAGGAACGTCTCGCGACCCGCGTGAAAGCGCACGAGGACGGCGCATGGGTGCGCGAAGCCGCACTCGCCCACGAAGCAAAGCGCCGCGCACGCGCCGAACAGCAAGCCGCCTGAGCGGCACACCATCGAATTCAGGATTCAGGAGAAAGTGATGAACAAGGAATGGCCGATCTGGGAAGTGTTCGTGCGCAGCAAGCAGGGGCTCGATCACAAGCATTGCGGCAGCCTGCACGCCGCCGACGCGTCGATGGCGCTGCGCATGGCGCGCGACGTCTACACGCGCCGCCAGGAAGGCGTGAGCATCTGGGTGGTGCCGTCGTCGGCCATTACCGCTTCGGATCCGAACGAAAAGGCGGAGCTGTTCGAACCGGCGGGCGACAAGATCTACCGTCACCCGACGTTCTACACGCTGCCCGACGAAGTCAACCACATGTAACGCCGCGCCATGACGATCACGCCCGAACACCTCTCCTACGTGCTGCGCCTCGCGGACAACACGCTGATCCTCGGTCAGCGCAACGCCGAATGGTGCGGCCACGGCCCGATCCTCGAGGAAGACATCGCGCTCACCAACATGAGCCTCGACCTCATCGGCCAGACGCGCATGCTGTACACGCACGCGGCCGAACTCGAGCGCCAGCTCACCGGCGCGACGAAGACCGAGGACGACTACGCGTACTTCCGCACCGAACGCGAGTTCGCGAACTTCACGCTCGCCGAGCTGCCGCACTACGGCCCGATCGCCGGCACCGCGCACGCCGACAACGACTACTCGGTGACGATCGTGCGCAACTTCCTGTACTCGGCGCTGATGCTGCACGTGTGGACCGCGCTCGAAACGTCCACCGACACGCAGCTCGCCGCGATCGCCGCGAAATCGGTGAAGGAAACCCGCTACCACGTGCAGCACGCACGCGAGTGGCTGGTTCGCCTCGGTGACGGCACCGACGAATCGCACCGCCGCGCGCAGAACGCGCTCGACTATCTGACGCCGTACACGCGCGAATTCTTCGCCGCCGATGCGATCGACGACGCGGTCGCCGCCGAGGGCATCGCCCCCGCGCCGGCCGCACTCGAAGCGGCTTGGCGCGCGGACGTGGACGACGCGCTCGCGGAAGCGACGCTCACGCTGCCGGCCGCCGTGCAGCATGTGACGACCGGCAAGCAGGGCGAGCACTCGGAGCACATGGGCTACCTGCTCGCGGAAATGCAGAGCCTCGCGCGCCAGCATCCCGGCGCGAGCTGGTAACCGGCCGCCCAAACGGAGCCCGACGATGTCCGTCCAGACCGCCGCCCCCGCCGACACGCTGCCCGCCGCACGCCACGTCGACCCGCTGCTCGCCCGTGCATGGGACGTGCTCGAAGCCGTGCCCGATCCCGAGATCCCGGTCGTGTCGATCCGCGAGCTCGGCATCCTGCGCGACGTCCGCCGCGCGGACGACGGCCAGCTCGAGGTCGTGATCACGCCGACCTACTCGGGCTGCCCGGCCATGTCGCAGATCGCGGAGGACATCGCCGCCGCGCTGCAGGCCGCCGACCTCCCGCCGCACCGGATCGAGACGGTGCTCGCGCCCGCGTGGACGACCGACTGGATCACGCAGGAAGCGCGCGACAAGCTGCGCGCGTACGGCATCGCGCCGCCGGTCGGCCAGTGCGGCACCGCCGCGCCGCAGGAAAAGGTCGTGCGCTTCGTGCCGCGGCCCGTCGCGGCGCCCGCGTGCCCGCGCTGCGGCTCCGCCCGTACCGAACGTCTCGCGCAATTCGCGTCCACGGCCTGCAAGGCGCTGTATCGCTGCGTCGACTGCCGCGAACCCTTCGACTACTTCAAACCTTATTAATCGATATGGCGACCCCGCAATTTCATCCGCTGCGTATCCGCGACGTGCGGCCCGAGACCGCCGACGCCGTAACCGTCTCCTTCGACGTGCCGCCCGAGCTGCGCGATGCGTACCGCTTCACGCAGGGCCAGTTCGTCACGCTGAAGACCCACATCGACGGCGAGGAAACGCGCCGCTCGTATTCGATCTGCGTCGGCACGACGGACTACGACCGTGACGGCGAACTGCGCATCGGCATCAAGCGCGTGCGCGGCGGCCGCTTCTCGAACTTCGCGTTCGACTCGCTCAAGCCGGGCCACACGATCGACGTGATGACGCCGGACGGCCGCTTCTTCACGCACCTGAACGCCGATCACGGCAAGCAGTACGTCGCGTTTTCCGGCGGCTCCGGGATCACGCCGGTGCTCGCGATCGTGAAGACGACGCTCGAACTCGAACCGCGCAGCACGTTCACGCTGATCTACGGCAACCGCAGCGTCGACGCGATCATGTTCGCGGAGGAGCTCGAGGACCTGAAGAACCGCTACATGAACCGCTTCGTCCTCTATCACGTGCTGTCGGACGACCAGCAGGACGTCGAGCTGTTCAACGGCGTGCTCGACCAGACGAAATGCGCGGAATTCCTCGGCACGCTGACGCCGGCCGACGCGATCGACGAGGCGTTCATCTGCGGCCCCGCGCCGATGATGGATGCGGCCGAGGCCGCGCTGAAGGCGGCCGGCGTGCCGCAGGCGAAGGTGCACGTCGAGCGCTTCGGCACGCCGCTGCCGCAGGCCGGCGCGCCGGTCGTCGAAATCACCGACCAGACGCCGGCCGCCGACCTGGAAATCGTGCTCGACGGCAAGAAGCGCAAGCTGCGGCTGCCGTACGAAGGCGTGAGCCTGCTCGATGTCGGCCTGCGCGCGGGCCTCGCGCTGCCGTACGCGTGCAAGGGCGGCGTGTGCTGCACGTGCCGCGCGAAGGTGCTCGAAGGCGAAGTGCGGATGGAGAAGAACTACACGCTCGAAGAGCATGAAGTGAAGGACGGCTTCGTGCTCACGTGCCAGTGCCACCCGATCAGCGACAAGGTCGTCGTGAGCTACGACGAGCGTTGAGCGACGTCGCGTCGCGGTGCCGGACGGTTTCTCGCCGTCACACATCTCGCTTACACTAGGGGCCGCCGGCCGGCTGGACATCGCAACGTCCGCCCGGCCGGCGGTTTTCTTTTGTTGACGACAGGCCGATGAGTACCATTCATGTGATTCAGGGCGGCACCGCCGCCGCGTCACTGCGCGAGGCACTTGCGCAAACCGGACGCGACGAGCTCGTCGTCGGATTGCTCGACGATCTCGGCGTCGGGCCGCTCAAGGGCGCCGACGAGACGCCCGACACGCGCGCCGCCTTCTGGCAGCGCGTGCTCGGCGACCAGATTCCCGACTGGAACGCAGAGATCGAAGGCGAGTTCGCGCGCCTCGACCAGCTCGCGACCGATACAGGCCAGGTGGTGGTGTGGCATGCACCGAGCGTCGGCGACAAGTTGCTGCTGCGCCGCGTCGCCTATCACCTGCGCAACGTGCCGCAACGCCTGAACGAAGTGCGGCTGTCCGCCGCCGACCTCGACTCGGCGCCGTCGCGCACCGACCAGGCGTGCGCGACCGGCATGTTCTCGCCGGCCGAGCTGGCACGCAAGCGCCCGGTGGCCGCGCCGATCTCGGTGCTGCGCATCGGCCGCCTCGCGCTCGAATGGCAGGAGGCGAAGCACCTGAACGCCGAGCTGCGTTACTGGGTCAGCAACACGATCAAGAGCGGCTACTACGAGGATCTCGACGCGTTGATCGTCGCGCGGGCGGAAACCGACTGGCGGCCCGCGGGGCGCCTCGTCGGCGGCATCATGGCCGACGCCGACCGCGGCGGGCTGTTCGTCAGCGACTCGATCGCCTGGTGGCGTTGCCGCGAGCTCGCGGCAGCCGGCCGGCTCGAGCTGCAGGACGACGCGCCCGACGCCCTCTCTTCCACGCAGGTGCGCGCGGCCCGCGCGGCCACCACGCACCGCTAATCTTCCGCATTCGACCATGGCCCGTACCCGAGCGCCCGACCACGAATCCCAGCGCGAGCAGATCCTCGATCTGGCCGCCGACAAATTCGCGCAAACGAGCTACCCGAGCACGTCGATGTCCGATCTCGCGACCGCGAGCGGCACGTCGAAGGCACGCCTCTATCACTATTACGAGAGCAAGGAAGCGATCCTGTTCGACCTGCTCGACCGCTACACGAAACGGCTGATGCTGATCATCGCCGAGGTCGAAGGGGCAAGCCAGCGACGCGGCCTCAGCGAGCGCGACGCGTTTGCGGAGCTGGTGCGCGCATTCCTCGCCGAGTACGAGACGTCGCACAGCCGGCACGTCGCGCTGCTCAACGACGTGAAGTATCTCGAGGACGCGCAGCGCGAAATCGTGCTTGACCGCCAGCGCGACATCGTCGCGGCGTTCACGCGCCAGCTCGCCCGCGCGTATCCGGACCGCATCTCGAAGGAAAACCAGACGTCCGTGACGATGATGGTGTTCGGGATGATCAACTGGACGTTCACGTGGCTGAAGCCGGGCGGCCGCCTCGGCTACCGCGACTTCGCCGAGCAGGTGATCGACCTGATCGAGCGCGGGCTGTCGACGGCCGCCTGATTGACGCGCAGCAGCAAGCGTTGCGCGACGGGCACGCTGCGACCGCCCGTTGCACGTTTCATATGATGAATTTTAAATCTGTTTAAAATCAAATAGATAACCAATTAACTAAGCAGATTTAGAATTCATCCTCCAGCTTAAACATCGTCAAATACGGGTTTTCCCCAATCCGAGGGCCGACGGTCGGGTAAAATGCTGTTGCATTGCACAACCCGCTGTACGGTCACACTGAGGAACCCACGATGAACACGCAATTCAACGGCACTGCCGATGTCGTCGGCAACGCCGGGTCTGCGCCGGTTCTCGTCAGGGAACTGGCTTCCAAAGACCGTGAGCACATGCTCACTCACTTTCTCTCGCTCGACGAAGAGGACCGCCTGCTGCGCTTCGGCCAGATGGTGCCCGACCACGTGATCGAGAACTATGTCCGCACGATCGACTTCGGCCGCGACACCGTGTTCGGCGTGTTCGACCACGACCTCGAACTGATCGGCGTCGGCCACCTGGCCTACCTGCCGGCCGAGGGCGACAAGCGCACGGCCGAATTCGGCGTGTCGGTGCTCGAAAGCGCACGCGGCCGCGGTGTCGGCTCGAAGCTGTTCGAGCGCGCGGCGATCCGCAGCCGCAACACGCACGTGACGATGCTGTACATGCACTGCCTGTCGCGTAACGCGACGATGATGCACATCGCGAAGAAATCCGGGATGCGGATCGAGTACGCGTACGGCGAAGCCGATGCGTACCTGTCGCTGCCGCCGGCCGACCACTCGACGATCATCGCCGAGATGCTGCAGGAACAGGCCGCGGTATTCGACTACGCGATGAAGCGCCAGGCGCGCCGCACCACGAAGTTCATCGAATCGCTGATGCCCGCCGCCCTGACGGCGTAATGTCGGCCAGCCGGGCCGCGCCCGCCGCGCGCCCGGCCCCTCCCTTCCCCGCCGCGCACTAGCGCACCGATCGGATCGGCAACGCGGTCGTCTCCTTGAAGCATTCGAGCGAAAAGCTGGTCTTCACGTCGATCACCGACGGGTGATGCAGCAGATGCTCCTGCACGAAGCGGGAGAAATGCGCCATGTCCTCGACCTGCACGCGCAGCAGGTAATCCATATCCCCCGTCATCGCGTGGCACGCGACCACTTCCGGCCAGGTCTGCACGGCCGCGCGAAACAGGTCCGCATGGGTCGCGCCCGCACGCGCCGACGTTTCGTCGGCCCGCACCGGCGCCAGGCCGCCGCGCTTCTCGAGCCGCACGCTCACGTACGCGAGCAGGTCGAGCCCGAGCTTCTGCGGATTCAGCAGCGCGACATAGCCGGTGATCACGCCGATCTCCTCGAGCCGCCGGATCCGCCGCAGGCACGGGCTCGGCGACAGGTTCACGCGCTCGGCGATCTCCTGGTTCGACAGGCGCCCGTTCTCCTGAAGAATCGCGAGAATCCGCCGGTCGATGGCATCCAATTCGGCTTGCGCCATCTTCTGCCCTCCAATGAATGGTTTGAGACTGGAAATTGCGCCATCGTAGGTTCGGGCAATTAAGTTCGCAAGTTTACGCTCGCAGCTGCCCGCTACACTCTGTCGCACGTACCGATTCGTCGCACACGCCGCCGCGTGGGCCACGTTCGACATCGAACCAGGCTGGGCCTACGCACGTCGCCCCGGCCGATCGCCCCCACAGGAGACACGCCATGCAGATCCCGAACTGGGACAACCCCGTCGGCACCGACGGCTTCGAATTCATCGAATACACGGCACCGGACCCGAAAGCGCTCGGACAACTGTTCGAACGGATGGGTTTCACCGCGATCGCGCGCCACCGCCACAAGGACGTGACGGTGTACCGCCAGGGCGACATCAACTTCATCATCAACGCCGAACCCGATTCGTTCGCGCAACGCTTCGCGCGCCTGCACGGCCCGTCGATCTGCGCGATCGCGTTCCGCGTGCAGGATGCCGCGAAGGCATACCAGCACGCGCTCGATCTGGGCGCGTGGGGCTTCGACAACAAGACGGGCCCGATGGAGCTGAACATCCCGGCGATCAAGGGCATTGGCGACTCGCTGATCTACTTCGTCGACCGCTGGCGCGGCAAGAACGGCGCGCAACCGGGCGCCATCGGCAACATCAGCATCTATGACGTCGACTTCGAGCCGATCGCCGGCGCGAACCCGAACCCGGTCGGCCACGGCCTCACCTATATCGACCACCTGACGCACAACGTGCATCGTGGCCGCATGCAGGAATGGGCCGAGTTCTACGAACGCCTGTTCAACTTCCGCGAAGTGCGCTACTTCGACATCGAAGGCAAGGTGACGGGCGTGAAGTCGAAGGCGATGACGTCGCCGTGCGGCAAGATCCGCATCCCGATCAACGAGGAAGGCTCGGATACGGCCGGCCAGATCCAGGAATACCTCGACGCGTACCACGGCGAAGGTATCCAGCACATCGCGCTCGGCGCCACCGACATCTACCAGGCGGTCGACGGCCTGCGCAGCAAGGAAGTGAAGCTGCTCGACACGATCGACACGTATTACGAACTGGTCGACCGTCGCGTGCCGAACCACGGCGAATCGCTGGACGAACTGAAGAAGCGCAAGATCCTGATCGACGGCGCGCGCGACGACCTGCTGCTGCAGATCTTCACCGAGAACCAGATCGGGCCGATCTTCTTCGAGATCATCCAGCGCAAGGGCAACCAGGGCTTCGGCGAAGGCAACTTCAAGGCGCTGTTCGAATCGATCGAACTCGACCAGATCCGCCGCGGCGTCGTGCAGGACAAGGCCTGACGCATCCGGCGGGCGGCTGCCCGGGGCAACCCGGCAGCCCGCACGATCCGTCGGCACAAAGAAAAAGGGCGGGAATCCGAGGATTCCCGCCCTTTTTGCATTCCGGCGCGGCCCGCAGGCCGCGCGACCGGATCAACGCGCGTTCGCCTTCGACTCGACGGCGCGCTCGGCCGACGGCTGCGCGACGGCGTCCTGGGCCGGCACGATCTTCTGCATCTGCGCGCCGGCTGCCGCCAGTGCGCTCGCGCCTCGCGCGTGCACCGGGCCGGTCATCGAGAAAAACGCGGCGGACACGATCAGGAAACTCTGGATATGACGTGTGTTCATTGCACCTCCTGTAAAACTGCCGGCGCCTCCCCGATTGCGTCGAAACGAACCAACGCGTCCGGGCACCTCCGGCAGGCCGACAAGATTAACGGCGTTTGCATGCAGATGGGGCCAGCTTTACATGCTTTTACATGATGTAACGCATGGTTCCACCCTGTTTTTCTGACGCAGCGCCGCAATTCCCCCGCGTTCCAACCGATGGGCGGCGGGTTTGCCCCAGTGCTACCATCGCTTAAAACCGGCCAATATGCCGGCCACTGCCGACGCGTCCACAAGACGCCCGAAGCAGTCGAGTTTTGGTGATCCCAAACTGGGTGGAGGAGACTGTTAATGAATGCCCCGCTAGACGCAGGCCAACGCGCGTCCCTAGAAGCCGCGCTGAAGTCCGTCACGCTTGACGACAAATACACACTGGAACGCGGTCGCGCGTACATGAGCGGCATCCAGGCCCTCGTGCGCCTGCCGATGCTCCAGCAGGAACGCGATCGCGCCGCCGGTCTCAATACCGCCGGCTTCATCTCCGGCTATCGCGGTTCGCCGCTCGGCGGCCTCGATCTGTCGCTCTGGAAAGCCAAGCAGCACCTGGCCGCCCACCAGATCGTCTTCCAGCCCGGCCTCAACGAAGATCTCGCCGCCACCGCCGTGTGGGGCTCGCAGCAAGTGAACCTGTACCCCGGCGCGAAGCACGACGGCGTGTTCGGCATGTGGTATGGCAAGGGCCCGGGCGTCGACCGCACCGGCGACGTATTCAAGCACGCGAACTCGGCCGGCTCGTCGCAGCACGGCGGCGTACTGGTGCTCGCAGGTGACGACCACGCGGCGAAATCGTCGACGCTCGCGCACCAGTCCGAACACATCTTCAAGGCCTGCGGGCTGCCCGTACTGTTCCCGTCCAACGTGCAGGAATATCTCGATTTCGGCCTGCACGGCTGGGCAATGAGCCGCTATTCCGGCCTGTGGGTCGCGCTCAAGTGCGTGACGGACGTCGTCGAATCGTCGGCATCGGTCGACATCGACCCGCATCGCACCGAGATCGTGCTGCCGACCGACTTCATCCTGCCGGAAGGCGGCCTGAACATCCGCTGGCCCGACCCGCCGCTCGTGCAGGAAGCACGGCTGCTCGACTACAAGTGGTACGCGGCGCTCGCCTATGTGCGCGCGAACAAGCTCGACCGCATCGAGATCGATTCGCCGAACGCGCGCTTCGGGATCATGACGGGCGGCAAGGCTTACCTCGATGTGCGCCAGGCGCTGACCGACCTCGGTCTCGACGACGAAACCTGCGCCCGGATCGGCATCCGCCTCTACAAGGTCGGCTGCGTGTGGCCGCTCGAAGCGCAGGGCGCGCAGGCGTTCGCGCGCGGGCTCGACGAAATCCTCGTCGTCGAGGAAAAGCGCCAGATCCTCGAATACGCGATCAAGGAAGAGCTGTACAACTGGCCCGACGGCCAGCGGCCGCGCGTGTTCGGCAAGTTCGACGAGAAGGATGGCGCCGGCGGCGAATGGTCGGTGCCGATGGGCAACTGGCTGCTGCCCGCGCACTACGAGCTGTCGCCCGCGATCATCGCGAAGGCGATCGCGACGCGCCTCGAGAAGTTCGAGCTGCCGTCCGACGTGCGTGCAAGCATCGCCGCGCGGCTCGCCGTGATCAACGCGAAGGAAATGGCGCTCGCGAAGCCGCACGTGCAGACCGAGCGCAAGCCGTGGTTCTGCTCGGGCTGCCCGCACAACACGTCGACCAACGTGCCGGAAGGCTCGCGCGCGATCGCCGGCATCGGCTGCCACTACATGACCGTGTGGATGGACCGCAGCACGAGCACCTTCAGCCAGATGGGCGGCGAAGGCGTGCCGTGGATCGGCCAGGCGCCGTTCACGGACGAGAAGCACGTGTTCGCGAACCTCGGCGACGGCACCTATTTCCACTCGGGCCTGCTGGCCGTGCGCGCGGCGATCTCGTCGAAGGCGAACATCACCTACAAGATCCTCTACAACGACGCCGTCGCGATGACGGGCGGCCAGCCGGTCGACGGCGTGCTGACGGTGCCGCAGATCACGCACCAGCTCGCGTCGGAAGGCGCGAAGAAGATCGTGATCGTCACCGACGAGCCGGAGAAGTACGACAGCCAGAAGGCGCTGCTCGCGCCGGGCGTGACGATCCATCACCGCGACCAGCTCGACGACGTACAGCGCGAGCTGCGCGAGATCGAAGGCACGACGATCCTGATCTACGACCAGACCTGCGCGACCGAGAAACGCCGCCGCCGCAAACGCGGCACGTATCCGGACCCGGCAAAGCGCGTCGTGATCAACGACGCGGTGTGCGAAGGCTGCGGCGACTGCTCGGTGCAGTCGAACTGCCTGTCGGTCGAGCCGCTGGAAACCGAATTCGGCACGAAGCGCCAGATCAACCAGTCGAGCTGCAACAAGGACTTCTCGTGCGTGAAGGGCTTCTGCCCGAGCTTCGTCACGGTCGAGGGCGGCCAGCTGAAAAAGCCGAAGGCCGTGTCGGTCGACGGCAACGCACTGCCGCCGATCCCTGAACCGACGCTGCCGGACATCGACCGCGCCTACGGCGTGCTCGTCACGGGCGTCGGCGGCACGGGCGTCGTCACGATCGGCGCGCTGCTCGGGATGGCCGCGCACCTGGAAAACAAGGGCGTGACCGTGCTCGACGTCACCGGCCTCGCGCAGAAGGGTGGCGCCGTGATGAGCCACGTGCAGATCTCGCACGCGCCGACCGACATCCACGCGACGCGGATCGCGATGGGCGAAGCCGATCTCGTGATCGGCTGCGACGCGCTCGTCACGGCCGGCGACGAGTGCACGTCGCGGATGCGGCACGACACGACGCGCGTGGTCGTCAACAGCGCGCAGACGCCGACCGCCGAGTTCATCAAGAACCCGAACTGGGCGTTCCCCGGCCTGTCCGCGGAAAACGACATTCGCGCGGCGGCGGGCGAAGCCGTCGATTTCATCGACGCGAACCACTTCGCGGTCGCGCTGCTCGGCGACGCGATCTACACGAACCCGTTCGTGCTCGGCTACGCATGGCAGAAAGGCTGGCTGCCGCTCACGCTCGCGTCGCTCGTCCGCGCGATCGAGCTGAATGCGGTATCGGTGGAGAAGAACCGTGCGGCATTCGACTGGGGCCGCCGCGCCGCCTACAACCTGGCGAGCGTGAAGCAGGCCGCGGCCGGCGACGCACGCCCCGCGCACGGCGCGACGGTGATCGCACTGCACACGAAGAAGGCGGTCGACGCCCTGATCGCGAAGCGCGTGGAATTCCTCACCGCGTACCAGAATGCCGCGTACGCGTCGCGCTATGCGGCATTCGTCGACAAGGTGCGCGCGGCCGAGCGCACACTGGCAGACGGCGACACGATGCAGGAGCAGCTGACCGAAGCGGTCGCCCGCAACCTGTTCAAGCTGATGGCGTACAAGGACGAATACGAGGTCGCTCGGCTGCAGTCCGATCCGGCCTTCCTCGCCCGTCTGACCGCGCAGTTCGAAGGCGACTGGAAGCTGAAATTCCACCTCGCGCCGCCGCTGTTCGCGAAGACGGACGCCCACGGCCATCTCGTGAAAAAGGCGTACGGCCCGTGGATGATGTCGGCGTTCCGGATGCTCGCGAAGGCGAAGTTCCTGCGCGGCACGGGGCTCGACCCGTTCGGCCGCACCGAGGAGCGTCGTACCGAGCGCGCGCTGATCGGCGAGTACGAAGCGCTGATCGGCGAGGTGCTCGCCAAGCTGAACGCGGCCAACCGCCCGCTCGCTCTCGAGCTCGCGGCGCTGCCGGACGGCATTCGCGGCTACGGCCACGTGAAGGAGAACAACCTGCGCGCGGTACGCGTGAAGTGGGACACGCTCCTCGCGAAGTGGCGCGCACCGGCCGGCGGCCAGTCGCACCAGCAGGTCGCGTAACGGCACGCGGCGGGCATTCGCGGTCCGGATGCCCGCCGGCGAGCGGCTCGCCGCTCACGTCACGTCACGATAAAAAAACGCCACGGAACGCAGGTTCCGTGGCGTTTTTCATCGCGCCGCGCCCGAAGCGCGGCACACGCGGGCGTGGACTTACTTCGTGTTCACGTTCGCGGCGGCAACAGCCGTCATGTTGATGATCCGGCGCACGGTCGCAGCCGGCGTCAGGATGTGGGCCGGCTTCGCCGCGCCGAGCAGGAACGGGCCGACCGTCACGCCTTCGCCGCCGACCATCTTCAGCAGGTTGTACGCGATGTTCGCCGCTTCGACGTTCGGCATGATCAGCAGGTTTGCTTCGCCCGACAGCGTCGTGCCGGGGAAGGCCTGCTTGCGGATCATTTCCGACAGCGCCGCGTCGCCGTGCATTTCACCGTCGACTTCGAGGTTCGGCGCACGTTCGACGATCAGCTTGCGAGCCTCGCCCATCCGGCGCGACGACGCCGACGGCGCGCTGCCGAAGTTCGAGTTCGACAGCAGCGCAGCCTTCGGCGCAATGCCGAAGCGCTCGATCTCGGCCGCGGCCTGGATCGTCATGTCGGCGAGCTGTTCGGCGCTCGGCAGCTCGTTCACGTACGTATCGCACACGAACAGGTTGCGGCCCGGCAGCATCAGCAGGTTCATCGCCGCGAAGTGCTCGGCGCCCTTCGCGCGGCCCAGCACCTGCTCGATGAACTTCAGGTGGCTGTGGAACGTGTCGATCATCCCGCAGATCATGCCGTCGGCATCGCCCAGGTGCACGAGCATCGCGCCGATCAGCGTGTTGAACTTGCGCATCGCGGCCTTCGCGACTTCCGGCGTCACGCCGTCGCGCGCGCCGATCTCCTGATACGCCTGCCAGTAGCGGTGGTAGCGCGCATCGTCTTCCGGATCGACGATTTCGAAATCGGTGCCGGCCTTCAGCTTCGAACCGATCTTCGCGAGGCGCATGTCGATGACCGACGGACGGCCGACGAGGATCGGCTTCGCGATCTTTTCCTGCAGCACGAACTGCGCGGCACGCAGCACGCGCTCGTCTTCGCCCTCGGCGAACACGATGCGGGCCTGCTTCTGCTTCGCGGTGGCGAACACCGGGCGCATCACCATGCCGGTGCGGTAGACGGTCGCGCCGAGCTGCTCGCGGTATGCGTCCATGTCCTGGATCGGACGGGTGGCAACGCCCGAATCCATCGCAGCCTGTGCGACGGCCGGCGCGATCTTGATGATCAGGCGCGGGTCGAACGGCTTCGGAATCAGGTAGTCCGGCCCGAACTCGAGCGAGTGGCCTTCATACGCCTTCGCGACTTCTTCGCTCTGGTCGGTTTCCTGTGCCAGCTCGGCAATCGCGCGCACGCACGCGAGCTTCATTTCTTCCGTGATCGTCGTCGCGCCGACGTCGAGCGCGCCGCGGAAGATGAACGGGAAGCACAGCACGTTGTTGACCTGGTTCGGGTAGTCCGAACGGCCGGTCGCGACGATCGCGTCCGGGCGCACGGCCTTCGCGTCTTCCGGGCGGATTTCCGGTTCCGGGTTCGCGAGCGCCAGGATCAGCGGGCGGTCGCCCATCGTCTTGACCATGTCCTGCTTCAGCACGCCCGCGCTCGAGCAGCCGAGGAACACGTCGGCGCCGACGATCGCGTCGGCGAGCGTGCGTGCGTCGGTGGTCGCCGCATAGCGCTGCTTCGACGGATCGAGGTTGCCGCGGCCTTCGTAGATCACGCCCTTCGAATCGGCGACGAGGATGTTCGACTTCGTCAGGCCGAGGTTCACCAGCAGGTCCAGACACGCGATCGCCGCTGCGCCCGCGCCCGAGCACACGAGCTTCACTTCGGACAGCTTCTTGTCGACGACCTTCAGGCCGTTCAGGATCGCGGCCGACGCGATGATCGCGGTGCCGTGCTGGTCATCGTGGAAGACGGGGATCTTCATGCGCTCGCGCAGCTTCTGCTCGATGTAGAAGCATTCCGGCGCCTTGATGTCCTCGAGGTTGATGCCGCCGAGCGTCGGCTCGAGCATCGCGATCGCCTCGACGAGCTTGTCGGGGTCGGACTCCGACAGTTCGATGTCGAACACGTCGATGCCCGCGAATTTCTTGAAGAGGCAGCCCTTGCCTTCCATCACCGGCTTCGCGGCGAGCGGGCCGATGTTGCCGAGGCCGAGCACGGCGGTGCCGTTCGTGATGACGCCGACGAGGTTGCCGCGCGACGTGTACTTCTGCGCGTCGAGCGGATCGGCGTGGATCGCTTCGCACGCGGCGGCGACGCCCGGCGAATACGCGAGCGACAGATCCAGCTGGTTCGACAGCGGCTTGGTCGGGGTGACCGAAATCTTGCCGGGTTTCGGGTTCAGGTGATAAGCGAGTGCGGCCTGCTTCAGTTGTTCGTCCATGATTGACCTGCGAGAGACATGCGAAATATTGACGGTTCAGTACGCAGCACCTTCGGCCGCGTCTGCTTGAATCGAGGGGGTGATCGACTGCGAGACGGCACGCGACGCGCCGGGTCGGCACGCCATCGAACCTTGGCGGGTGGCAAGAGGAAAGTACAAAGTACTGAACGATTTCTAAGGGTCGCCTAGTGTACACCCCCTAAATGACGCATGTTGGTGCAGCGCCGCATCCTCCGCATCAGCGCACTAGCGGTCGGGCCCCCTTTGTTTCGCCGGTGGTGAGCCGCGGGGCGAACCCGCGCGAATTCCGCCGAAAACCGGCCTGAATCGGGTAAAATAGCGGGCTACGCGCGCAGCGATGCGATTGGCCCTCCGATCGCGCCCCGGCCCCCTGGGCAGGTTCCCCTTGCTGCGCCACCGGGCCCGCGCCCGCTCTTCGCTCATCACCCAAGGAATGCCCATGACAGGCTACGATCGTCAGTCGATCTCGGATACGACCGCCAAAATCCTGCTCGAAGTACAGGCAGTGCACTTCAATGCAGAAAAACCGTTCATCTTCACGTCCGGCTGGGCAAGCCCCGTCTATATCGACTGCCGCAAGCTGATTTCGTATCCGCGCGTGCGCCGCGCGCTGATGGAAATGGCTGAAACGACGATCACGCGCGACATCGGCTTCGAGCAGATCGACGCGGTGGCGGGCGGCGAAACGGCCGGCATCCCGTTCGCGGCATGGATCGCGGACCGGATGATGGTGCCGATGCAGTACGTGCGCAAAAAGCCGAAGGGTTTCGGCCGCAACGCGCAGATCGAAGGCCATCTGGAAGAAGGCTCGCGCGTGCTGCTGGTGGAAGACCTGACGACCGACAGCCGCAGCAAGATCAACTTCGTCAACGCGCTGCGCACCGCAGGCGCGACGGTGAACCACTGCTTCGTGCTGTTCCACTACAACATCTTCAAGGAAAGCGTGTCGGTCCTGAAGGACATCGACGTCGACCTGCACGCGCTCGCCACGTGGTGGGACGTGCTGCGCGTCGCGAAGGCATCGGGCTACTTCGAGACGAAGACGCTCGACGAAGTCGAGAAATTCCTGCACGCACCGGCCGAGTGGTCGGCGGCGCACGGCGGCGCGACGTCCCCGAAGGACTGACGCCGTGCCGGCCCGCTGGCCGGCGTCCTGGCCGAACAAGCCGCCCGCTTCATCGCGGGCGGTTTTTTTTCGCCCGCCGATTTTGCGTCCGTCGATCCGCGCGGGAAACGATCGCGACCACGGGTCGCGGCGTGCATCGCTCATCGAACCCTAATGCTAGACTTGATCCATCGCTGCCATCAGCTGCGCAGGCAACGCACCACGCCAACAACGCCGGACGCATCGGTCCGGCCCACGTGACGGGAGAAGCGCCATATGCGTGTGGATCGCCGGATCACTCCGCCTGCGCCATCGGGTCGCCCGTCGCCGTTCCTCGCCGCCCTCCTTTACGCCGCCGCCCTCACTGCCCTGCCCGCGCATGCGGAGGGCCCGTTCACCGTGACGAGCGACGACCTGACACCGGGCGGGCGCGTCCGCGCCGCGAACGTGTTCGACCGCGGCGACTGCAAGGGCGGCAACCACTCGCCGCAGCTCACCTGGCACAACCCGCCGCCCGGCACGCACGGCTACGCGGTCACGATCTTCGATCCCGATGCGCCTGGGCACGGCTGGTGGCACTGGGCCGTGGCGGGCATTCCGGCGACGGTCACGAGCCTGCCCGCCGACGCGAGTGCGTCCGGGTTCCTGCGGCGCATCGGCGCGAGCGAGGCGCGCAACGACTTCGGGATCGACGGCTACGGCGGCCCGTGCCCGCCGCCGGGCAAACCGCACCGCTACGTGATCACCGTCTATGCGCTGAAGGGCGACGACCTGCGTGTCGCGCAGGGCCGTCCCGCGCCGATGTTCGAGCACGAGATCGGCACGCTGGCGATCGGTACCGCGCAACTCACGGTCAACTACGGGCAATAGCGCGCCGTAACAGGCGCCGGGCATCGTGCGCCGCCACGGCGCCGCACTGCGATCACCTGCCGCCGCGACACGCCGTACCCCGCACCCGCGCGTCTTCCCGTCATTTCGGCTTGCTAGACTCGTCGTCACCGGTCGCGGCGCCACGCCGCGCATCCGTCGCGCCGCCCGTCGGCGACGCGTGACGCGGCGAGCCTGCGGTCCGCCGCTCCCGTTCCTTTCCGGAGAACGCCTCATGTCGAACATCGTCATCGTCTATCACAGCGGCTACGGTCACACGCAGAAACTGGCCGAGGCCGTGCACGCGGGTGCGCAGGAGGCCGGCGCGACCGTGCGCCTGCTCGCCGTCGGCGACGTCGACGACGCGGGCTGGGCCGCGCTCGATGCGGCCGACGCGATCGTCTTCGGCGCGCCGACCTACATGGGCGGCCCGTCGGCGCAGTTCAAGCAGTTCGCCGATGCGACGTCGAAAGCGTGGTTCACGCAGAAATGGAAGGACAAGATCGCCGCGGGCTTCACGAACTCCGCGACGATGAACGGCGACAAGTTCTCGACGATTCAATATTTCGTCACGCTGTCGATGCAGCATGGGATGGTATGGGTCGGCACGAGCCTGATGCCGGCCAACTCGAAGGCGGCCACGCGCAACGACATCAACTACCTGGGCGGCTCGACGGGCCTGCTTGCGCAGTCGCCGGCGGATTCGACACCCGACGAAGGCCCGCTGCCGGGCGACCTCGAGACCGGCAAGGCATTCGGCCGGCGGGTTGCCGAAGCGACCGCCCGCTGGGTCGCCGGCCGCGGCTGAGCACGCCCTGGCACCTGTTCCGGCGGGCGCCAAAGGGACACAAGACGGCCCGCCGGCCGTCTTTTTTTCACCCCGCGCGGTGCAGGCCCGCCGGATGACGTCTTAAAATGGCGGATTCAGGGCGCGGGCCCCCGTTTCATTCAGTGAGAGCGAAATGAGCACCAAAGTTTTTGTCGACGGCCAGGAAGGCACGACCGGCCTCAAGATCTTCGAATACCTGTCGGCACGCAGTGACATCGAGATCCTGCGCATCGATGAAGCGAAGCGCAAGGATGTCGAAGAGCGCCGCCGCCTGATCAACGCGTCGGACGTCACGTTCCTGTGCCTGCCGGACGTTGCATCGCGCGAATCGGCCTCGCTTGTCGAGAACCCGAACACGACGCTGATCGACGCGAGCACCGCGTTCCGCACCAGCGCCGACTGGGCGTACGGCCTGCCGGAACTGACCCGCGCGCAGCGCGAGAAGATTCGCACGTCGAAGCGCATCGCGGTGCCGGGCTGCCACGCATCGGCCTTCGTGCTCGCGATGCGTCCGCTCGTCGAGGCCGGCATCGTCGCACCGACGTTCGCCGCGCACAGCTACTCGATCACCGGCTACAGCGGCGGCGGCAAGTCGATGATCGCCGACTACGAAAACGCAGCGCCGGGCGGCAAACTCGCGAGCCCGCGCCCGTATGCGCTCGGCCTCACGCACAAGCACCTGCCGGAAATGGCCGCGCACACGGGCCTCGCGAACGCGCCGATCTTCACGCCGATCGTCGGCCCGTTCCTGAAGGGTCTCGCGGTGACGACCTACTTCACGCCCGAGCAGCTCGCGAAGCGCACGACGCCGCAGGACGTGCAGCGCGTGTTCGCCGAGTACTACGCGGACGAAGCATTCGTGCGCGTCGCGCCGTTCGACGCGGACGCGAACCTCGACGGCGGCTTCTTCGACGTGCAGGCGAACAACGACACGAACCGGGTCGACCTGTTCGTGTTCGGCAACGAAGAGCGCTTCGTCACGGTCGCGCGCCTCGACAACCTCGGCAAGGGCGCATCGGGCGCCGCGATCCAGTGCATGAACCTGAGCATCGGCGCGGCCGAGGACGCAGGTCTCAAACGCTGATTCAGCCTCGCATGCAATGCAAAGCCGGCCACTGGCCGGCTTTTTATTTACCCGTATCAGGCAATATATAAAAAATTCCGGATCGCGCATTTACAAATATTTACAAGCTTTCCATTGCGCGATTACCAGTGAATTAATCCCACCCCCTCTTTATCCAGTCAATCCCGAATAGGGATAAACCGGATACCGTCACTTTAAACGCTGCCGTTATACGCAGGAAGGCTCTGCGCCGGCCTGCCCGGCGTCGCACATTCCCCACTGCGGCCACTTCCGGCAGCCTGTCTCACGTTTTAATTCTTACCGAATGCCGTGTCAGACAAGGATTCAAAACACGATACCCGTTTCAATCGCCTTTTTTAGACGGGTTCATCAATTGACAGCAAAAATCAAGGCGGCGACATTAGCTCGCACAATTAAACGATTGGAGACAGCGGCATGTCGCACGCCTTATCGAAGGGGGTGGCAACGGCCTTTGCCATTGCCCCTTTCCTGGTTGCATGTGGTGGGGGGGACGGCGGCGCACCCGCGCCGATCAATGCGCCCCAATGTTCCGGATCGAGCTGCGGCACGCAAGGGCCGCCGCCGTCGCAGCCCGTCAACGGTGCGCTGTGCCCGGCCAACGCCGACATCGTGAAGAGCACGTACCTCGGCGGTGCCGGTAGCGGCGAGATCGTCAGCGTCAACATCGACGCCGTGGCGATGACCTACACGCTCAAGTGGCTCGAATCGCCGATTCCGCTCGCGACCGGCACGGTCACGCCGAGCCGCGCAGGCACGACGATCACCGGCGCAGTCATGCACCCGCCGACCGGCGTGCTGCCGACCGCGGAGCAGACGCGCTGCGCGTTCGTCCTGACACCGGGCACGGGCAAGGCACCGAGCGGTGCCACGTACTCGACGGCGGCCGACTTCAACCAGGCGAACCCGCCGATGCTGCTGGTCGGCATGGGTGTCGCGGGTGGCGGCATTCCGGGTGCGACGGTCCAGTACGACGGGCTGACGATCATCCCGGGCGTGCTGCAGAACGTCGGCCAGGTGCCGAACCGTCACTTCGACTTCTACCCGTTCCTCGGCTTCGCCAGCACGACGACGGATATCTCGAAGCTGCCGGGCACGTACAACGCGCTGATCTATCACCTCGTGCCGTCGGGCAACTACGCGACGAAGGGCACGAACTCGAGCGAGACGTTCGACGCAAACGGCGCGTGCACGTCGACGAGCACGGGCGGCTGCCAGACGACCGGCAACCCGTGGGCCGTGAACACCGCGAACGGCGGCTACTTCGACAGCACGAAAGCACCGCAGACGCTGCCGCAAACGCAGCTGCCGCTCATCGGCGCGACCGGCAAGTCGGCGACCGCGCACATGGTGATCGGCCAGCTCAACGGCGCGACGGTGCCGGTGATCGTGCGGACGGGCAACGTGAATCTCGGTACGGCGCCGCTGCACACCGATGCGCAGGTCGACGACGAATCGGGCATCGCGGTGCTCGGCGCGGCGACGGCAATCTCGTCGGGCACGATCGACGGCGGCTACGCGGGCGCGGACTCGAACTTCAAGTACACGGCGGCCCTGATCCGCGGCAGCAACGCGTCGTTCATCAACCCGAGCACGCAGGCCGAGGAAGACGGCTTCACGCTCGACTACGGCCAGACGACGCCGGGCCTGCTGAACGCGACGACGACGCCGCCGAGCGGCGCGAGCTACCCGTCCGCATCGGGCGTGGTGATCGCGACGGGCGGGCTGTACGCAGCGCTGATCCAGGGCACGGTGAACGGCGGCGTCACGTCGACGTCGGCGAACTCGAGCACGTCGTCGACCCCGTACTTCGGCGTGGGCGCGCAGATCAGCAAGTAGCGAACGAGGGCGCGACGGCGGGCTGGCCGCCGTCGCGTAACGCACGAGCGCGCGTGGCACGGCGCAGGCAGGACGAGCACAACCAACAGAAGCGGCCGACAGGGAGCTGGCCGCCGCACAAGACAAATCTGGAGGAGCAACATGAAGCGCAACCTCATTCTGGCGGCGGCCCTTGCCGCCCCCCTTCTTTCTGCCTGCGGCGGCGGCGACGACAATCCGCCCCCGCTCGTCGAAGACCGGCTCTGTCCTGCCTCGCTCGACTACACCACCGTGTTTACGGGTGGTGCGGGCAGCGGCGAACTCGCGAAGGTCCAGCTCGACACGACCAAGATGACCTGGCAGGTCACCTATGTCGAATCGCCGGTACCGCAAACGACCGGCACCGTCGTGCCGACCCGCGCGGGCACCGTCGACAGCGGCACGCTCACGCAGGAAACGCTGCTGCCGACCAACAAGCTGAACCAGTGCGCCTTCCGCCTGAACGGCGCGAGTCTCGATCCGTCGCGTCCGGCGCGCATCTTCGTCGGCATGGGCGTCGCGGGCGGCACGATTCCCGGCAAGGAAATCCAGTTCAACGGCGTGCTCGGCCAGGCCGCGGTGCCCGACACGAAATTCCCGTACTACCCGTTCATCGGCTTCTCGTCGATCGAGACCGACATCACGAAGGTTGCGGGCACATACAGTCACACGGGCTTCGGTGAAGTGCCGTCGCAGAACTTCGCGCCGGCATCGATCGACGCGAAGGTGACGATCAACGCCGACGGCAGCTGGACCAAGTGCGACACGACCGGCCAGTTCGCCGGCGGCGCGTGCACGCAGCAAGGCACGAACTTCGTGCAGTCGGCGGACGGCAGCGGCGCGTTCCAGTCGAACAACTACGCGAGCCAGCTGAAGCCGACGCTGTCGGCGACGCCGCAGGGCAAGGGCTTCATGATCGTCGGCAAGCTGCGCAACCAGCTCGTGCCGATCCTCGTGCGCACGGGCGTCGCGAACCCGAACCCGACGCCCGACAGCAACGGCGTGCCGGGCCTCACCGCCGACGACGAATCGAGCATCTCGATCCTCGCACCACAGACGACGATCGCGGTCGGCTCGCAGAACGGCGAGTACATCGGCGTCGACAGCCAGTTCGACTACCGCACCACCGCGCTGACGAACAACCAGGCGACGCTGCTCGATCCGTTCAACGCGTCGCAGGCCTCGCTCGCGACCGCGCTCGACCTCGACTACACGCAGAAGGTGCCGGGCACGGTCACGACGATCCACACGGGCGCCAGCAGCGCAACGCCGACGGGCAAGTTCATCTTCACGGGTGGCGTGTTCGGTTTCCTCGACAACGCCGGATCGACGCCGTATTTCACGATCGGCGCATTCGTCCAGTAAGCGGAGGGGGAAGCCGTGATGAAGAAAACCCTTCTCTGCGCGGCGGCCGGCGCCGCCGTGCTGGCGCCGCTCGCGGCGCACGCGCAGAGCGCCGGCAGCAACGTCGTCACGCTGGGCTGGTTCCACGTGATGCCGCAGCAGAGCAGCACGCCGATGACGACCAACGTCGCGCCGACGCCGATCAACACGCCGCTGCGGCTGCCGCCGTCGTTCACGTCGCCGGGCACCGGGCTGCGCACGAGCGGCGCCGACACCGTCGGCCTGACGGTCAGCCACTTCCTGACCGACCATATCGCGGTGACGTCGGTGGCCGGCGTGCCGCCGGTGTTCAAGGTGTCGGGCCAGGGCACGATCAAGCCGCCAGGACCTGCCGGCGCGCTCGGCACGCAGAACATCGGGCTGGCGTCGGTCAACCCGATCGTGAAGAGCGTGCGGCAGTGGAGCCCGGCCGTGCTGCTGCAGTACTACTTCGGGCAGGCCACCGCGAAGTTCCGGCCGTTCCTCGGCCTCGGCGTGTCGTACAACTGGTTCAGCGACCTGCAACTCAACACGAACTTCATCAAGCAGACGCAGGACAACCTCGGCGCGATTCTCGCGGCGGGCGCGGGCAAGCCGGGTACGACATCGGTGGAGGCGAAGGCGTCGTCGTCATGGCAGCCGGTGTTCAACGCGGGCCTGCAGTACAACATGACCGAGCATTTCGGGCTGATCGCGTCGGTGACGTACATCCCGCTGAAGACGACGTCGACGGTGACGATCAAGGCAGCCGACGGCACGGTGCTCTCGGAGTCGAAATCGGACCTGAAGGCCGACCCGATCATCAGCTACGTCGGGATGACGTACAAGTTCTGAGCGCCGCAACGGACGACGAATGGAAGGCCGCGACAAAATCGCAGGCAAAAAAAAAGCCCGCCTAAGAGGCGGGCTGAATCCATATCAGAGGAGACATGGAGGAGACAGGTGCAACTATAGCGAATCGGTTTCCGCAATGCAACATTTCCGTAGAGAAAATAAGGATTTTCCCTCGAATGTCGCCTCTAGACCGCCTTCACTGCATCTGACCCCACCCTGTTTTCCCCGTCGAGCACTTCGCCCAGCGCATCGCGCAGCAGCGCGACGGGCCGCACCAGCCGGCCCGGCAGCGCGCCGTGCACGATCCACACGTTGATCCGCGTCTCCAGCCCCACCGTTTCCACCACCCTCAGCGCATCGCGATGCGCGCTGCGCGCCAGCGCGTTCGGCGCGGCGATACCGATGCCCGCGCCGCGCGCGACGAGCGACAGCTGCAGCTCCGAACCGAACGCCTCGACCGCGACGTCGAACGGCAGCCCGGCCGCGCCGAGCATGCGGCTCAGCGCCGAGCGCATCCCGCAGCCGTCCTGGCTCAGCACCCACGGGAAACCCGACAGCGTGTCGATCGACAGCGGACCGTCCGGCAGCGGATAGTCGCGCGCGGCGACGAGCACCGTCGGCTGCGTGCCGAGCAGCGTCGACGCGAACGTGTCGGGCAGTGTCGAACTGGCCGGCACCATCACGGCCGCGACGTCGAGCGCGCCGCGCTCGACGCCCTGCATCAGGGCCGGCGACCAGCCGGCCGTCACGCGCAGCGTGAGGCGTGGAAACGCGTCGCGCAGCCGGTCGATCGGCTGCTCGAGCGCCAGCTCGGACAGGAACGGCGGCACGCCGATGCGCAGCTCGCCCGACGGCTCGCTGTCCGGCGCGCCCGCCGCCATCAGCTCGTCGACTGCGCCCAGCACGTTGCGCGCGAGCGCGTAGACGTCGCGCCCGGCGGCGGTCGGCTTCAGCGGCTTGCTTTGCCGTTCGAGCAGCGGCATGCCGAGCAGCATTTCGAGGTTCTGCACGCGCCGCGTCAGGCCCGGCTGCGTCAGGTGGAGCTTCGCGGCCGCGGCCACCATCGACCCGCTGTCGACCACCGCGACGAATGCCTGGAGATCACGCGTATTCAAAACAAACTCGCATAATCATGTTAGAGATATTTCAATTGTCGCATAAACATCGGAGACCTACGATGGGGACTCCTTCGACCCATTCGCCAGGCTTCCGATGAACTGCCCTGCCAACCCTTGCCCCGCCGCCGCTCGCCCGCCCGTCAGTGCGCCGGCCGGCCCGCCGCCGGCGCTCAGCGCGGGCATGACGCTGTTCTTCGCCGCGACGGTCGGCGTGATCGTGATGGACCTGTTCGCCGCGCAGCCGCTGACGGGCCCGATCAGCACCGACCTGCACCTGCCGCCCGGCCTGACCGGCCTCGTCGCGATGCTGCCGCAGCTCGGCTACGCCGCCGGGCTCGTGCTGCTCGTCCCGCTCGTCGACCTGCTCGAGAACCGTCGCCTGATCGTCACGACGCTGGCCGCGTGTGCAGCCGCGCTCGCACTGCCGGCGTTCACGCGGTCGGGCACCGTATTCCTGCTGGCGACGCTCGTGGCCGGCGCCGCGTCGAGCGTGATCCAGATGCTCGTGCCGATGGCCGCGTCGATGGCGCCCGAGGCACAGCGCGGCCGCGCGGTCGGTAACGTGATGAGCGGGCTGATGCTCGGCATCCTGCTGTCCCGGCCGCTCGCGAGCCTGATCGCGGGCTCGGCCGGCTGGCGCGGGTTCTACGTGCTGGCCGCGCTCGCGAACACCGCGATCGCCGTCGTGCTCGCGCTGCGCCTGCCGTCGCGCACGCCGTCGATCACGGCCGGCTACCGCACGCTGCTCGCGTCGATGGGGCGCCTGCTGGCCGACGAGCCGATACTGCGCCGGCATGCGTTGTCGGCCGCGCTGGCGATGGCCGCGTTCAGCGCATTCTGGACCGCGGTCGGGCTGCGGCTCGCGCAGCCGCCGTT
>NZ_JAAGPE010000131.1:0-237 GCF_017104605.1 Burkholderia sp. Ac-20384
GGTGAGGTGTGCGGTGTGGGAGCATGCTGTGTGGGCGGTGGGTAGGTAGTAGTCCAAGGTTGTGTGGTCGAGGGTGTTGTTCTGGTGGTTGCATGTGGTCGTGGGAGAGGGTCTTGTGGTTGCGTGATCGAGGGTTGTGGCGGTGGAGTTAGTGGCGGGTAGGTATGTAGCGGTTTGACACAAACATATAGGAACCGACGATGTGTGTGTGAATCTTTTTTTTTTTTTTTTTTTTTT
>NZ_JAAGPE010000132.1:0-25983 GCF_017104605.1 Burkholderia sp. Ac-20384
TGGCGGGCGTCGCACCGGCGATCCGCATCGCCCGGGAGCGGCTCGACGCGGCGCCCGCCGCCCCCGTTTCGCTCGCCGAACTGGCCGACCTGGGTGGCGTCAGCCGCTTTCAGCTGCTGCGCGGGTTTGCCCGCGAGCTCGGCATCACACCGCACGCATACCTGATCCAGTCGCGTGCGCGGCTGGCGCGCGCGCTGCTCGCCAGCGGCCTGCCGATCGCCGATGCCGCGGCCGAAGCCGGCTTTGCCGATCAGAGCCATCTGACGCGTGCGTTCGCGCGCCAGTTCGGGATCACACCGGGGCGGTTCACGCAGGCCGATTGACACTGCCGTCATCCCGCGCGACGGCTACCGGACACACCGCCCCGTCGCAAGCTGCGGCCACACCGCAGTGATCGCAGCGGCAGGCGCCAACGCCCGTGGCACAAGCACGCCGAGTCCCGCACGCCGCACTCGACACGCCCGCATACGCTGCAATTTCGTTCAAGACGCGCACTGCCGCCGTACGCGACGATGCGGCGCATGAAGACACGACTGATTGGCTATCTCTACCTCGCCGCCGCGATGGCGGGCGTCGGCAGCACCGTCATCGCGAGCCGTCTCGCGGCGGGCGGCCTGCCGCCGTTCGCGGCCACGGCGCTGCGCTTCCTGATCGCGACGCCGCTGCTGTTCGCGCTGATGCGCGCGCAGCGAATGCGCTGGCCGCGCCTCTCCACGCGCGACGCCGTGCTGCTCGTCATCCAGGCGGCGGCGGGCGGTGTCGGTTATACGGTGCTGCTGATCTGCGGCACGAAGCTGTCGTCGCCGCTCGACGCGGGCGTAATGCTCGGCACGCTGCCCGCGATGTCGACGCTGATCGCGGCCGTCGTACTGCGCGAGCGTCAGACGTCGCGTGACTGGGTGGCCGCTGCACTCGCAACGGCCGGTGTGCTGTTCGTCACGTTCGCGCCCGGCCACGCGTTGCCGTCGCTTCGCACGCTGGCCGGCAATGCACTGGTGCTGGCCGCCGTCGCGTGCGAAGCCGTGTTCATCCTGCTCAACCGGCGGCTTGTCGCGCCGTGGCCGCCGCTGGCGCTGTCCACCGCGATGTCCGGCCTCGGCTTCGTGCTCGCACTCGTACCGGCCGCATTCGAATGGCACGCGGTGGCGGCCGGCTGGACCGTGGGCGCCGTGTCGGCGATCGTCTACTACGCGCTCGTGCCGACCGTGCTCGGCTACCTGTGCTGGTATGCGGGTTCGGCCCGCACGAGCGGCACCGAGGCCGCCCTGTTTACGGCCGTCGCGCCGGTTTCGGCGGTGCTGTTCGCCGTCGCGCTGTTCGGCGAAACGCTCAACGGCACGCGGGTCGCGGGCATCGCGCTCGTCGTCGCCGGCATGGTCGTCGGCGCGACGCGTCGGCGCGAACCACCAGCCGAAGCACGCGATACGCACCCGGCGAGTTCAGGTCGACCGGCCAGCCCCGCGCCCGCCGCGCAGGCCGCCACCGATTGACTCGCGCTCATCGCGTCGTTGCGGAAGCGGCGGCGTCTCCGTGCCACCGCCCAGGTTGTCGATCCCCGCATTCCCGCCATGCAGCCGGCGACTGTAGGAATGTGTCCGCGCACCGCAAAACCGTTGCGCACCACCCCGCAAGATGCAATATTCGCGTGGCCGGGACCTTTGACAACCATCGAACAACAATCCACCACGCAATGAACAGGAAGGAAGCCAAAACAAGAATCGCGGTGCTGCTGTCCGCGGGAACGAGGAAGGCCGACGCACTGGCCGAACTGTCCGGACAGGGACTCAAGGATCGCGTGCTCGCGCGCCTGATCGCGTCGCGCCCCGATCCCGAACGCTGCCGCAAGAACAAACTGCACATCCGGATCCTGATCGCGCTCGGCATCGCCCAGCTCGCGATCAGCCTCATGCTCGCGTACTACTTCTTCGCCACCGGTGCCGGCAACGGCCTCGTGCTGGTGTTCCTCGCGTTGACCGTGCCGCTGTCGCTGCTGTTCATCTGGGGCTTTGCGACTAATCGTGTCGGCGCGTACCACGCATTCATCCTGCTGTCGCTGCTGCAGTTGCCGAAGACCATCGCCGAGCTCGGACGCGATCCGTCGACCGCGCTGCCGAGCCTCGCGATCACGGTCCTGCTGGTGGGCTATGTCTGGTTCGTCCGCAACCGCCTGTTCCCCGACTACGGCTGGCTCACGCCGCGCAAGGTCGAAGGCCGTTACGCGTTCGTCGAGCACGCCTGACGCCACTGGCATCGAGCGCCGGCCACAAAAAAGCGCCGGGCCGCCCCGCCATCGCGGAGCAGCCCGGCGCTTTCTGCATTCCGGAACCGGTCGACTTACTTGGCCTTTTCAGCCGTATCGCTGATCGCCTGGCCACCCTTCGAAATGTCCTGTCCCATGCCGGCGACCGTGTTGCAACCCGCGAGCGCGGCGGTCACCACCAGCAGCATTGCAGCAATCGTACGCGTCATTCTCATTCTCCTTGGAATCAACAAGCCCGACGGGCGAATCGTATGCGGCGTGGCGCCCGGCGAGATGCTGGGCACGGGGCCTGACCTGATTATACGGAGACGGCCGCCGCGCGCCAGTACGAACCCGCCGCATGTCAGGCGGGCCACACAGGCGGTTCGCACAGATTTTCCTTGACTTCAATGCGCCAGGAACTAATATACGCACCGCGTATATTTTTCGTCAGGAGCCGCCGATGACCGTTCCCCAGCAAGCCTTCCTCCGCGACGCCATGCGCCGCCTCAACATGACGCGCGAAGCGTTCGCCAGCCGCATCGGTGTGAGCCGGCGTGCGCTTGACACCTGGCTGCTGCCCGACGACTCGCAGGAATCGCGCGGGATGCCCGAGATCGTCGAGCGCTTCGTGTCGGAAATCGTCGAGCGCTCGGTACCGGAAGGCGACGGATATACGCAAAGCGTAGATAATCAGGGGCTCGCCAAGCAGTTCTTTTTCGAAGGCAAGCCGCAACTGCTGTCGGTCGACCAGTTCTCGCGGGAATCGGTCGAGGCGCTGTTTCGCGTGGCCGACGTGATGCAACCGATCGCGCGCCGCCACAAGATTTCGCGTGTGCTGGAAGGCGCGGTGCTCGGTAACCTGTTCTTCGAGGCCAGCACGCGTACGCGCGTGTCGTTCGGCGCCGCCTTCTGCCGGCTCGGCGGCTCGGTGTGCGACACGACGGGCTTCACGTTCTCGTCGATGGCCAAGGGCGAATCGATCTACGACACGAGCCGCGTGATGGCCGGCTACGTCGACGCGCTCGTGATCCGCCATCCGGAGAAGGGCTCGGTGGCCGAGTTCGCGCGTGCGACCAACCTGCCCGTGATCAACGGCGGCGACGGCCCCGGCGAGCACCCGAGCCAGGCGCTGCTCGACCTCTATACGATCCAGCGCGAATTCTCGCGGCTCGGCAAGATCGTCGACGGCGCGCACATCGCGCTGGTCGGCGACCTCAAGTACGGCCGCACCGTGCACTCGCTCGTCAAGCTGCTTGCGCTGTACCGCGGGCTCAAGTTCACGCTCGTGTCGCCGCCGACGCTCGAGATGCCGGCCTACATCGTCGACCAGATCGCGACGAACGGCCATGTCATCGAGCAGACGACCGACCTCGCGGCCGGGCTACGCGGCGCGGACGTCGTCTATGCGACGCGGATCCAGAAGGAGCGCTTCACCGACGAGTCGTTCGAAGGCTACACGCCGGATTTCCAGATCAACCAGGCGCTCGTCGATACGGTGTGCAAACCGGACACGCTGATCATGCACCCGCTGCCGCGCGACAGCCGGCCGGGCGCGAACGACCTGTCGGTCGACCTGAACCGCGACCCGCGCCTCGCGATCTTCCGCCAGACCGACAACGGCATTCCGGTGCGGATGGCGATCTTCGCGGTGCTGCTCGGCGTGGAGAACCTCGTCCAGCATTCGATGCGCGACGCGACGTGGCGCCCGCCGGCGTATCTCGGGCCGGAGGACGCGGTGTTTCACGGGGTCGATTGAGAAGGAGCAGCGGGGCGCGGCCAGTCAGGCGCCCCTCCGTTCAACGGAAAGCGCGCCCGGCTGCCCGGCGTGCTTTTTTACGCGCGGTGGAAAGATGGGCAATCGGCGCCTAGGACGCCCATGGATCAATCACCCGCAGGCCGACCGCCTCGAATGGCGCGACGTCGCGCGTCGCAATGATCAATCCGTTCGCCTCGGCCGTCGCGGCGATAAAAACATCGGCAGGCGCGATCGCACTGCCTGAGGCACGCGCACGCGCTCGAATGCTCGCATACGCTTTGCTCGCCGCATCGTCGAACGGCAGAATCCTGCCGCGAAACAGCGGCACGACGCGCTGCTCGATGCTTTGGTGCAACAAGTCTCGCCTTCGTCCCTCTGGCATAGCCGCAACGCCGAAGCGAATTTCGGCGAGACTGATCGCGGCGAGAAACAATGTCTCGACGTTCTGGGCATCGAGCCACTCGACCACGGCCGCACTCGGCTCGCGCCGCAGCGGCTCGGAAATGACATTCATATCAACAAGGATCATTCAAAGCTCATCGGATTAGTTGGCGTCTTGTCGCGCGGAACGTCGAAATCGACGCCGCCCACCTCCCGTCCGATTTCCGCCAGCAGCGCTCCCAGCTTGAGCCGACCGCCCGGTAGAACGGCCCGCTCGAGGATGTCGCGCACTTCCGCTTCAGTGCTACGCCCGTGCTGGGCCGCGCGAACCCGAAGCGCCCGATGCACTTCATCGGGCAAATTTCGAACGGTAATGACTGGCACGGTGCACCGCACCAAGATTGCTTTCAGTGCAGTCATCCTGGCACTTTGCTGTCATGGCTGATGCCCCGCGACAGAACCACTCTACCCCGCCCGACAAGCCCGCCACACCTGGCCTTTCGGCCATCCACCACCACCCCGCCCGCCTCGCAACCTCCTCGCCACATTCCTCAACAATTTCCCAACAAACGCGAACAAGAACGCTTCTCATTTAAGTTGAAATTACATAGAATGCCGCCTGAAAACAAATCGTAATAATTCCCGGCGGCATGCACATTTCCGCAGCGCACCGCCCCGGGGCCACACCGCGAGGTCGAAGGCACCATGAAGTCACGTCCCGACGAGCTGAAGCTCGGCAAATTCACCACCCTGTGCAGCGTGCTCGCCGCAAGCCCCGCATTCGCGGCGGATGGCACGCCGCCGCCCGCCCCGGCCAGCACCGAAGGCCATCTCGCGCCGATCGAGGTCCAGGGCAAGGCCGAGCACAGCTACAAGGCCGACTTCTCCGCTTCCGCGAAATTCACCGCGCCGCTCGTCGACACGCCGAAATCCGTCACCGTGATCCCGCAGGAACTGATCCAGAACAGCGGTGCGTCGACGCTGACCGAAGCGCTGCGCACCGTGCCCGGCATCACATTCGGCGCCGGCGAAGGCGGCAACCCGCTCGGCGATCGTCCGTTCATCCGCGGCTACGACACGCAGGGCAGCATGTTCGTCGACGGCATGCGCGACACCGGCGCGACGACGCGCGAGATCTTCAACACCGAGCGCATCGAGATCACCAAGGGTTCCGACGGCGCGTACGGCGGCCGCGGCGGCGCGGGCGGCAGCATCAACCTGATCACGAAGGCCCCGCACCTCGGCACCACCGCCGCCGCGAGCGCGGGCCTCGGCACCGACCGCTATCGCCGCTTCACGGCAGACGGCAACTGGCAGTTCGCCGATCACGCCGCGTTCCGGCTGAACCTGATGAGCCACAACAACGACGTCGCCGGCCGCGACGCGGTGAACAACGAGCGCTGGGGCGTCGCGCCGTCGATCGCGTTCGGGCTCGGCACGTCGACGCGCGTCGTCGCGAGCTACTACCACCTGTCCACCGACGACCTGCCCGACGGCGGCATCCCGTACTACTACGGCTTCAATCTCCCGAAGGGCGTCGCCACCGACGGCCCGGCGCCCGTCGACCGCCACAACTTCTACGGCCTGACCAACCGCGATTTCCGCAAGACGACGTCGGACATCAGCACGCTCAAGATCGAGCACGACATCACGTCGTCGCTGACGATCCGCAACACCACGCGCTACACGGAATCGACGCAGGACTACATCTGGACGCAGCCCGACGACAGCCAGGGCAACGTGGTCAACGGCAAGGTCTGGCGCCGCGCGAACACCCGCAACAGCTCGATCAACAGCATCGCGAACCAGACCGAGCTGTTCGGCGAATTCCGCACCGGCCCGTTCAAGCACAGCTTCACGACCGGCATCGAGCTGTCGCGCGAATGGGGCAAGCGCGACACGTACAACGTCGCCACCGCGAACGGCAAGATCTGCCAGAACGGCATCGGCGCGGCATCGGGCTACAACTGCACGAGCCTGTGGTCGCCGAATCCGAACGACCCGTGGGCCGGCTCGATCACGCGCAACAACGACTACTCGCATGCCCGCACCGTGACGAAATCGATCTACGGCTTCGACACGATCGAGATCACGCCGCGCTGGCAGGTCAACGGCGGCGTGCGCATCGACGACTACTCGACCCGCTTCACCGACACCAAGGCCAACGGCGGCAAGACCACCACGCGTGACGACACGCTCGTGAACTGGCAGGCCGGCCTCGTGTTCAAGCCCGCGCAGAACGGCAGCATCTACGCGTCGTACGCGACGTCGTCGACGCCGGCCGGCATGCTGCTCGGCGAAGGCAGTGAATCGCAGTCGCTCACGCCGGGCCGCGGCGGCGTCGGCTCGAACGCCGATCAGCTGTCGCCGGAGAAGAACCGCAGCATCGAGCTCGGCACGAAGTGGAACGTGCTGAACGACAAGCTCGCGCTGACCGCCGCGCTGTTCCAGATCGACACGACGAACGCGCGCGTGACGCTGCCGAACAACCAGTACGCGATGGTCGGTAACAAGCGCGTCCAGGGCCTCGAACTCGGCGTCGCAGGCCAGATCACGAAGCAGTGGCAACTGTTCGGCGGCTATACGTACATGAAGAGCGAACTGCGCGACAACGGCAAGGACACGGCGAGCAACGGCAACCAGTTTCCGAACACGCCGAAGCACAGCTTCACGATGTGGTCGAACTACGACGTGACGCCGAAGTTCACCGTCGGCGGCGGTGCGTTCTACATGTCGCAGGTGTTCGGCGATACCGCGAACCAGCACGCGGTGCCGTCGTACTGGCGTTTCGACGCAATGGCGCAGTACCGCATCAACAAGAAGCTCGACCTGCAGCTGAACGTGAACAACCTGTTCAACCGCACCTACTTCGACCAAGCGTATCCGGCGCACTACGCGTCGATCGCACCGGGCCGCTCGGCGTTCGTCACGCTGAACGCGCGCTACTGATCGATGGAGGCCGTGTCGCTGAAGGCGCTCGCGTCGGTGTCGCCGCGCGAGTTCGCCGACATCCTGGCCGGGCCGCCCGAGCGCGCCGCCGCGTGGGTCGCGGCGGCGGCCGACAACGGTATCGTCGACGCGCAGGCCGTCTACGGGCAGTACCTGCTCGACGGGCATGGCGTCGCGCGCGATCCGGCGGCCGCGTTCAACTGGTTCCGGCATGCGGCGCGCGCCGGCCACGCGATGGCGATGAACATGCTCGGCCGTTGCTACGAATTCGGCTGGGGCACGGCCGCGTGCGCGCCGGTCGCCGTGTACTGGTACCGGCTCGCCGCGCAGGCGGGGCTCGACTGGGGCATGTACAACTACGCGACGGCGCTCGCGCTCGGCAACGGCATCGACGAGAATCGCGCCGATGCGCTCGACTGGTTCCAGCGCGCGGCCGCACTCGGCCATGCGAAATCGATCAACCTGATCGGCGGCTTCCACGAGGACGGCTGGGTCGTACCGGTCGACCCCGACGTCGCGTTCGATCACTATCGCCGCGCCGCCGTGGCCGGCGATTTCCGCGGCCAGTTCAACCTCGCGCGGCTGCTCGCCGAGCGCGGGCGCATCGACGAAGCGCTCACGTGGCTCGCGCGCGTGCCGGCCACCGCTACCCCCGCGTTCGTCGCGAAGATGCGCGCGTATCTCGCGTCGTCGCCGATCGACGCGTTTCGTGCGGCAGCGCTGCAGCTGCCACCACAACCGCAGTCTCAGCCGCACTGCATGGAATCCGCATCATGATGCTTCACATCCCCGGCGTATTGACGAAAGCGCAGGTCGCGCAATGCCGCGAGCTGCTCGATGCGGCCGAATGGGTCGACGGCAATGCGACGTCCGGCACGCAGTCGGCGCAGGCGAAACGCAACCGGCAATTGCCGGAAGGCGCGCCGGCCGCACGCGCGGTGGGCGATGCGATCCAGGACGCGCTCGCACGCCATCCGCTGTTCTTCTCGGCGGCGCTGCCGCTCAAGGTGTTTCCGCCGCTGTTCAATCGCTATGAAGGCGGCGAGACGTTCGGCACGCACGTCGACAACGCGATCCGGCTACTGCGCGGCACGGATTTCCGCGTGCGCAGCGACCTGTCGGCAACGCTGTTTCTCGAAGAACCCGATGCGTACGACGGCGGCGAGCTGTGTGTCGAGGATACGTACGGCACGCATCGCGCGAAGCTGCCGGCGGGCGACCTCGTGCTGTATCCGGCATCGAGCCTGCATCACGTCACGCCCGTGACGCGCGGCGAGCGCGTCGCGTCGTTCTTCTGGATCCAGAGCATGGTGCGCGACGACGGCGATCGCACGCTGCTGTTCCAGCTCGATACGCAGATTCAGGCGCTGTCCGCCGAGAAAGGCGCGAAGGATCCGATGGTCATTTCATTGACGGGGATTTATCACAACCTGTTGAGGAAGTGGGCGGATGCGTAGCCAACGGAACGCCATCCGGCCGCTGGATGGATTGCGCGGCTCGGTCGTGCGCTACGACGATGCCGTCGATCCAATCGCGGAGAGCGCCCGGGAAGCGCCGCAACGCGACACCCGAAACGAACGCGTCCACGCAAACACGTCCATCGAGACGCTCGGATAAGCACGCACGCCGCGCAGCGAAAACCGCGACACATCCTCCGCCGGACTCTGGCATATTGGCGATTCGTCTGACAAAAACCACATCGGCCTGTCGCTCCGCCGGCTCGTGGCCCACAACCGTCATCGCGCCATTTCGTCCACTATCGTGATTTCGCTCTCCGATCCCGTTGTCCGGTCGATTGCCCTGCTGGAGTCGCCCGAGGAATTTGTCGATCTCGCAGGTTTCCATGACCGCATCGCCGTCGATCTCGGCCGCCGCGACATCGAGAGCAGAAGCCCGCATTTCCTGAAAGTCCGTCGTGGCGTGGCGGGCCGGCTGATTGCCGCTGCGCACGCGCTCCCCGCCAGCCTGCGCCTGTACGTCAAGGAGGGCTATCGCCCGCTGGCCCTGCAGCGCGACTACTTCTCCACGCATCTCGCGCACCTGCGCCGCACGCTGAATCCGCTGCCGGACGAAGACGCGCTGATCGCACTCACGAGCCACTACGTCGCCCCGCCGGAAGTCGCCGCCCATCCGACGGGTGCAGCCGTCGACCTGACGCTGATCTCGGCGGAAGGCATCGAGCTCGACATGGGCTGCGTCATGAACGCCACCGACCAGGAATCATCCGGCGCGTGCTACACGCACAACCCGTTCATCAGCCGGGCAGCCGCCCGTAATCGCCAGGTACTGATCACCGCGCTGACGAGTGCCGGCTTCACCAATTACCCGTCGGAATGGTGGCATTGGTCGTTCGGCGACCGCTATTGGGCCGTGATGCACGATCAATCGCACGCGATCTACGGCCCCGTCGAGGAAAACATGCTCGACGAAGCCGCGCGCTGACATTCTTTCCGACGAAACGCGCCCGCCTCGGTAACATCCTCACTTGTCGATCCCAGCCCGCTCCCGCACAATCGCAGCACCTGCGTCACTCTCCCCCGCGCCGATGTCCTATGCGTCACTCGCCACCGGCGTCCTCCTCGCCGGCGGCCTCGGTCAACGCTTCGACCCGAGCGGCCTGCAAAGCAAGCTGCTCGCGCTGCTTCCCGACGGCACGCCGGTTGCGGTTGCGGCTGCCCGCCATCTCGCGGCGGCCACGGCCGACGTGATCGCCGTCGTGCGTCCCGGTGCCGAAAAACTCGCGATGCTGCTGAACGAAGCCGGCTGCCACGTCGTCTATGCGCCCGACGCCATGCGCGGCATGGGCGCGAGCCTCGCGGCCGGCGTGCGGGCGACGCCCGAAGCGAACGGCTGGCTCGTCGCGCTCGGCGACATGCCGTGGATCGCCGCTTCCACCTACGAAACCGTCACGCGCGCGCTCGACGCCGACGACGCATCGATCGTCGCGCCCGCGCATCGCGGCGTGCGCGGCCATCCGGTCGGGTTCGCCGCGCACCACTTCGATGCACTCGCCGCCCTCGACGGCGACACGGGCGCCCGCGCGCTGTTCGCCAGCGCACCGGTCAGGCTGCTCGACGTCGACGATTCCGGCATCGTGCGCGACGTCGATACGCCGGCCGATTTGCGCTGACCGCAATCGCGCGGTGCCTGCACAAAAACCGCCCTTGCCCGGATGGCACCGACGACGCACCACCCGCCGCCACAATCCCGCTGCAAACGCACGCCCGATTGGCTATAACGGAGACGAGGCGCCCCGCCGCGCCACCGCCGTCACGCACCGCGCGAGTTCTCCATGACCGATCACACGACCCCGACGCCCGAGCCACCGGCCGACCCGAACCGCGACCCGGAAGACGATCCGTTATCGCCACCGTCGCCGGGCCATCATCACGACAACCCGCAGCAACCGGACGGACCGCCGAGCAAGGATCCTGTCTAGCCGCAGGGCTGGCGCGCCGCGCATTCACCGTGGGTTCCCGTCATGCACCGTCGTCGCATGACGCTGCCTAGCGCGCCGTATACCCGCCGTCGATCGGAAGCGACACACCGCTGACCATCGACGCCGCATCGCTCAGCAGGAACAGGATCGGTTCGACGACCTCGTCCGGCTCCGCAAATCGCCCGAGCGGAATCGCGGCGAGCATCGGCGCACGCTTTTCCGGTTCGCTCCACGCGAACTGCGCCATCGGCGTGAGCGTGACGGTCGGGTTCACACTGTTCACACGAATGCCGTGCGGCCCGAGTTCGATGCACAGCACGCGCGTGATCGCGTCCATCGCCGCCTTCGATGCGCAGTAGCTCAGATGTGCGGGCAAGCCGACGAGCGCGGCCTGGCTCGACACGTTGACGATGCTGCCCCGCGCCTGCGCGACGCCACGTCCGTCGCGCGCGATCATCTTCCGTGCAACGGCCCGTGCGACGAGCGCCGCGCCGCGCGCATTGACGGCCATCACGCGATCGAAATGCGCGGCGCTCACTTCGAGCGCCGATTCGAGCGACGCGATCCCCGCACAATTCACAAGGCCGTCGAACGCATCGTGCGCGGCGAGCGCCGCGTCGATCGCATGCTCGTCTCCACCGACATCGAGTCGCATCGTCTCGCACGCGGTCTCGCCGGCCAGCGCATCGAGCGCGGCCATGTCGCGCCCGGCCGCGACGACCTGCGCGCCCGCCTGCGCCAGCGCGACCGCGCACGCGCGCCCGATCCCGCTCGACGCCCCCGTGACGAGCACCCGCGAACCGCCGAAATCGAATCGTGTCTTCATGATGGCGTGTGCAACCCGTGCATGATCGGTTTGAGCGCCGGATACAGCGCCGTGTAGAGCGCAAAGCGCGCCGCATACGCTTTCGCGCGCTCGGCATCGGGCCGCGCGCGCTCGACGAGCGTGACCCATCCGCCTTGCGCGTCGTCGTGCGACACGAGCCCTGCCCCGACGCCCGCGAGCAAGGCCGCCCCCATCGCGGCTTCGACGTCCTGCTCGATCGTCCACACCGGGAAGCCCGTCACGTCCGCGATGATCTGCATCCATAGCGCCGAATGCGCGGCCCCGCCCACGACGATCAGCCGGTCGTCGAGCGCAGCCGCGCCGCGCCGGCCGGCCTCGATGTTGTGCCGCAACGCGAACGCGACGCCCTCGAGCACCGCGCGATACAGGTGCGCGCGCGTATGCGCGAGACTCAGCCCGACGAATGCGCCGCTCGCCTTCGCGTCCCACACGGGGCTGCGCTCGCCCATCAGGTACGGCAGGAACAACACGCCGTCCGCGCCCGGCGGCACGCTTTCGGCCGCTTCCTCGAGCAGCACGTGCGGATCGCCGTGCGGCAGCAGGCGTGCCGCATCGATTTCCGCGTGACAGAACTGGTCGCGAAACCACGCGACCGACGCGCCGGCCGTGATCGCGCCGCCGAACACGTACAGGTCGCGCTGCCCGTTGAACACGTGCGGCATGCTGACGAGCCCGTGACGCGCATCGACGTGCCGGCTCACGTAACCCCAGCACATGCTGGTGCCGATCATCGCGACATGCTGGCCCGTGCGCGTCGCGCCGGCCGCGAAGGTCGCGACGGCCGCATCGACGCCGCCCGCGACGATGGGCGTGCCGGCCGGCACCCCGAGCTGTTCGGTCCATTGCGACAGCAGGCCGCCGACGATGTCCGTCGATTCGACGAGCCGCTCGGGCATCATCGTCGCGGGAATGCCGAGCATGTCGAGCGCATCGTCGGACCACTCGCGGCGCGCGACGTCGTACACGCCGCCGATATTGCCGGCCGAACTGTGATCGACCGCGACCTCGCCGGTCAGCAGGTAGATCACGTACGCATTCGGCGGCAGGAAATAGCGCACGTTCGCCCACACGTCCGGCCGCTGGTCGCGCAGCCACAGCATCTTCGTGAAGCCGTAATAGCTGTCGACGCCGTTGCCCGTGATCACGCGCAACCGCTCGACGTTCACGTTCGCGTTGACCCAGTCGACTTCCGCAGTCGCGCGCCGGTCCATCCAGATCAGGCACGGATGGAGCGGCCGCATGTCGATGTCCACCGGAATGCCCGAGCCGCCGTACAGGCTGCCCACGCACACCGCGCGGATCGCGTCGGCCGGCACGCCCTGCGCGCGCGCCTCGCTCACGCAGCCCGCGATGCACGCGAGCACGGCATCGAACCACACCTGCGGCCATTGCTCGGCCCACAGCGGGCGCGGCGTATCGGGCTGGTAGCCGGCCGACCGCCGCGCGACGATCGTGCCGTGCCGGTCGACGAGCAGCGCCTTGGTGCTCTGCGTGCCGATATCGACGCCTATGACGTATTCCATGATGTCTCCGGTGAGGCGCACGCCTGCCGCGTCAGCGGGCCGGCTTCAGCAGCACCTTGATCGATTCGGGCGATTTCGCGACGCGGATCGCGTCGTCCCAGTCCTCGAGCGCGAAATCGTGCGTGACGATGCCTTTCGACGTGACGAGCCCGCGCGCGAGCAGGTCGATCGCGATCGGATAGCAGTATGGCCCCAGGTGCGCACCGCGTACGTCGAGTTCCTTGCGGTCGCCGATGATCGACCAGTCGACCGTTGCATCCTCGCCGAACACGCTGAATTCGACGAAGCGGCCGAGCTTGCGGATCAGGTCGAGCCCCTGGCTCACGCCGACCGGCGCGCCGGTCGTCTCGATGTAGACGTCGCAGCCGTAGCCGTCGGTGAGCGACCTGACGATCTCGCGCGCGTCGTCGCGCTTCGGGTTGATCGTGACATCCGCACCGTACTCGCGCGCGAGTTCGAGCCGTTCGTCGATCAGGTCGATCACGACGAGCTTCTTCGGCGTCTTCAGGTGCGCGACCTGCGTCATCATCAGCCCGAGCGGTCCCGCACCCGCGATCACGACCACATCGTCGAGCTGGACATCACCGCGATTCACCGTATGGATCGCGCACGACAGCGGTTCGATGATCGCAGCGTCCTCGAGCGACACGCCGAGCGGAATCTTGTGGACGATCGCGGTCGGCGGAATGCGCATGTACTCGGCCATCCCGCCGTCGGCCACCTCGCGCTGGAAACCGAAGATGTTGTGCACTTCGCACATCCAGTACTGGCCCGACTTGCAATAGCGGCACTTGCCGCACGGCACGATCTGCTCGGCGATCACGCGGTCGCCCACTGCCACGCCGAAATGCTCGGCCGCGCCGTCGCCGAGCGCTTCGACGTAGCCGAAGAATTCGTGGCCGGGAATCACGGGCGCCTTCACCCACGGGTTCGGGCCGCCCCAGAACATCTTCGCGCCCGTGTAGCACTTGCAGTCGCTCGCGCAGATCCCGCACGCGGCGATGCGGATCACGAGCTCGTTCGCGCCGGGGCGCGGCTTCGCGACCTGTTCGACGCGGTAGTCCTCGGGGCCGTGGCAAACGACCGCGGTCATCCGCGGCGGGGCTTCGGGTGTCGTCATGGAATGTCTCTTTCGTGGATGATCTGGATGACTGATGAATGAATCGTTACCGCGACCGTTCGCGGCTGATGTAGATCGCGAGCAGGATGATTCCGCCCTTGATCACGTTCTGCACATACGGGTTCACGCCGATCATGTTCAGCCCGTTGTTGAGCACGCCGAGCAGCAGCGCGCCGACCAGCGTGCCGAGGATCGCGCCGCGCCCGCCCGAGATCGACGTGCCGCCCATCACGACGGCCGCGATCGCGTCGAGTTCGAAACCCACGCCCGCGTTCGGCTGACCGCTCATCAGGCGCCCGGTCAGCACGATCGCGGCGAGCGCCGACGTGAGCCCGGCCAGCGTGTAGACGATCAGTTTCACGCGCGCCACGCGCACGCCGGTGAGCCGCGTCGCCTGCTCGTTGCCGCCGATCGCATACACGTAGCGGCCGAACGGCATCCGGTCGAGCAGCAGCCACGCGATGGCATAGACCACGAGCATGATCAGCACGGGCGCCTGGATGCCGAGCACCTTGCCGCTGCCGAAGAACGCGACCCAGTCGGGCAGGCCGTCGATCGGATAGCCGCCCGTGTAGATCAGTGCGAGGCCGCGCGCGATGCCCATCGTCGCGAGCGTGACGATGATCGGCGGCATCCCCGCGAACGCGACGAACACGCCGTTCAGGAAGCCGAAACCGAGACCGACCGCGATGCCGATCGCGAGCGCGGCAACCGCGTTCACGCCCGCGACCATCAGCCCGGCCGCCAGCGTGCCCGACAGCGCCATCACCGAGCCGACCGACAGGTCGATCCCGCCGGTCAGGATCACGCAGGTCATGCCGACCGCGATGATCGCGTTGATCGACACCTGGCGCAGCACGTTCTCGAGGTTCGCAGCGGACAGGAAGCTCGGGCTCGCGATCATCATCGCGATGCACACGACGATCAGGCCGACGAGCGGATAGAACAGCGTCGAGCGCCGCAGTTGCGCCCACATCGCGCGCGGCGGCGGTGCGTCGCCGTTTCCGGCGGTAGCCGCGAGCGTCGTGGAAGGCGTGGAAGAAGAATCAGGCAGGTTCATGGGTCGCTCCTCGCGTGCCGGCCGTGGCATAGGTCATGACCGTGTCGGGATCGATCTCGTCGCCTTCGAGCGTCGCCTCGATGCGGCCCTGCCGGAACACGGCGACGCGATCGCACATGCCGACGATTTCCGGCAATTCGGACGAGATCATGATGATGGCGTAGCCGCGCGCGGTGAGTTCGCGCATCAGCCCGTAGATTTCGGCTTTCGCGCCGACGTCGATGCCGCGGGTCGGCTCGTCGAAGATCAGCACCGACGTGTGATGGTTCAGCCAGCGCGCGATCACGACCTTCTGCTGGTTGCCGCCGGACAGCGTCGCGACCTCGGTGTGGATCGACGGCGCCTTCACGCCGACGCGCCGCATCACGTCGTGCGTGGTACGCGCCTCGCCGCGACGGTCGATCAGCCAGCGCATCGACCGGTACTTTCCGAGGTTGTTCAGCGAGATGTTGTCGCGGATCGAGAACGACGTGACGAGCCCTTCCGTCTTGCGGCTTTCCGGCAGGATGCCGATGCCTGCGCGCAGCGCGTCGGCCGGATCGGCGAGCTTCGCCGCCGTGCCGCGCACGCGCACGTCCTTGCGATGCGCACGCGTCGCGCCGATCACCGCGAGCGCGGTTTCCGAGCGGCCCGAGCCGACCAGCCCGGCGAAGCCGAGGATCTCGCCGGCATGCAGCGTGAAGCGGTTCACCGGGCCGCCGCGCTCGATCTGCAGTTCGTCAACCTCCAGCACCCGCGGTGCATCGGCCGCGCGCACCGGCTTCGGCGGGAAGCTGCTTTCGATCCGGCGGCCGACCATCATCCGCACGAGCTGCTCGACGTCCGTGCGCGCGACGTCGGTCGTCGCCACGTACTGGCCGTCGCGCAGCACCGTGATGCGGTCGCACACCGCGAAAATCTCGTCGAGGTGATGCGAGATGAAGATCATCGCGACACCCTGCCGCTTCAGCTCGCGCATGATCGCGAACAGGTGCTCGGCCTCGGCCGGCGTGAGCGTGGCGGTCGGTTCGTCGAGGATCAGGATGCGCGCGTCGAGCGACAGCGCCTTGCCGATCTCGACGAACTGCTGCTGCGCAACCGACAGCGCGCGGATCGGCGCATCGAGATCGATCGCCACGCCGAGCCGCGCGAAGATCTCGGCCGCCGCGTGACGCATCCGCTTGCGGTCGCGCGCGCCCCACCGGTTGCGCAGCTCACGGCCGAGGAACAGGTTGTCGACCGCGTCGAGGTGCGGGATCAGGCTGAATTCCTGGAACACGATGCCGACACCTGCCGCGACCGCGTCGCGATAGTCCGCGAAATGGCGCGCAGTGCCGTCGATCTCGATCGTGCCGGCATCCGGCTGATGAATGCCGCACAGGATCTTCATCAGCGTCGACTTGCCCGCACCGTTCTCGCCGAGCAGCGCGTGGATCTCGCCGCGCGCAATCTCCAGATCAATGTCGGCGAGCGCCTTCACGCCCGGAAAGCTTTTCGTGATGTGGCTGAGCCTGAGTATCGTGTCCATCGGCTTCTCCGTGCGAAGGGCGCCGGCCGCGCCGCCGCCCTTCGCGTCGTTTCGCACGTCGTTCACCAGCTGAAGCCCTTCGCGTTGCCGCGATCGACCACCTTCACGTCGACCGGGATCGCCTTCGGCACCGTCGCGCCCCACTTGCGGGCGATCGCGATACCGAGCGCGATGCGCACCTGGTCGGCCGGGAACTGCGCCGTCGTCTCGATGAATTTCGAATTCGGCTTCTGGATCGCGGCGATCGCCTCGGGCGCACCGTCGACGCTCGTCAGCTTGATGTCCTTGCCCGAGCTCTCGATCGCGGCGAGCGAGCCCATCGCGCCGCCGTCGTTCACGCTGAAGATGCCCTTCAGGTTCGGATGCGCCGAGATCATGTTCTCGGTAACCGACAGCGCGGTCGCGCGCTCCTGCTTGCCGTTCTGCGTATCGACCAGCTTCACGTTCGGGTATTTCGCGAGCCCGGCCTTGCAGCCGCGCACGCGTTCGAGAATCGGTACGACCGGGATCCCGTCGAGAATCGCGACCTCGCCGCTGCCGCCGATCGCCTTCGCGAGGTAGTCGCACGACATCACACCCGCGTCGTAGTTCTTCGAGCCGACGAACGAATCGACCGGGCCGTTCGCGTTCGCGTCGACGGCCACCACCACCGCGCCGGCCTTCTTCGCCTGCGTGATCGCCGACTGGATGCCGGTCGAATCGGTCGGGTTCACGAGCAGGATGTCGATCTTCTTCTGCAGCATGTCCTCGACGTCGCTCACCTGCTTGCTCACGTCGTGATGCGCGTCGGTGACGACGACCTGCGCGCCGATCGATGCTGCCGCGTCGTTCAACGCTTTCTGCATCGTCACGAAATACGGGTTGTTCAGCTCCTGGAACGTCATGCCGATGCGCAGCGGTGCGGCGTGCGCGGCGGCGGCGGGCAGCCAGGCCGCAGCGGCGAGCGCGGCAACCACCGCCATGCGGGCGGCGCGACGGGGGGATGAAGCGGGTGATGCATGCGTCATGACGGTGTCTCCGGTTATATGTGCTGCTTTTTCGTGGATGAGCGCGCCCCTCGCGCCGGGGGCGACGCGATTGCGCTGGGTGAAACGGTGTGGAAAGTCAGGCGGGCGACGGCCCGGCGATCATCCGGCCTGCGGCGCGAGTTCGGGCACGCCAGGCGTGACGACGCGCGGCGGCAGCGGATTGCCGGTGGGCGCTGCATGCAGCGCAAGCTCGCGGCTACGCGCATTCAGGCGCTGCAGCGCGCGGAATTCGGACGGCGCCATCCCCTTCACCGCACGGAACTGGCGGTTGAAGTTCGACACGTTGTTGAAGCCGGCCTGGAAGCAGATATCGGTGATGTTCGCGTCGTCGGCAAGCAGCATCTGGCACGCCGACTCAATCCGCAGACGATTCACGTACTGGACGAACGGCATGCCCGTCTGGCGGTGGAACGCCCGCGAGAACGCGCTGACGCTCTGCCCGGTCAGCTGCGCGAGATCGGATTCGCGCAGCTCGGACGCGAGGTTCTTGCCGATGTACGACAGCGCATGGCTGAGCCGCGTCGGCGTGACGTCGGCCTGATCGTATGCGGGGCTCGCGAGCAGCGTGCGTTCGGCCGCCCCGCAAAGCCGCTCGAGGATCGTCATGAACAGCGCGATGCGGCGCATGCCGCACGCGGCCAGCAGCGCGTCGAACAGCGGCGCGATCGCGGCGCTGGTTGCCGCGTCGAAGCCGACCCCGCGCCGCGCATCGTCGAGCAGCGCCTGCGCGTCGCGGCATTCGGGAAACGCGTCCATGCAACGGCGCACGAACGCCGGGTCGAACTGGATCACGAGGTTGCGGCGCTCGACGGTTTCGCCTTCGGCCATGTCGCTGACCCAGTTGTGCGGCAGGTTCGGGCCGAGCAGCACGAGATGGCCGGGGCCGAACGAGCCGATGTGGTCGCCGACGAAATACTTGCCGCGCGTCGCGACGATCAGGTGCAGTTCGAATTCGGGATGGAAGTGCCAGCGGATCGTGCGATACGGATAGCCGTGCGACCACACCTTGAACGACTCGTCGCGTCGCACTTCGACCACTTCCAGATCGGGGTGCATCATTGTTGGCGTCTCCATTCCCATGTCTCGCTGGCCGGTTCGTTGCGCGCGTGCGCCGCGTATCTCACGCGGCGACGCGACCGGTCGCATGGGAAGCAATGTAGGTCGATCGAGCGCGCGGCTCCACCAACTTTACGCCTGATTTCCGATACTTTTTTGCGCATTCCGGCCGCAAACGGCGCCGGACGGCAAATTTGTGCAGCGCGGAACGGCCGGGCGGCCGCCCGCTCCGGCGCTCAGGCGGCCGCGTGCTCGCGTGCCGTCCGCACTTCGTAGGCCTTCAAGTTGTTGTACGCGATCCGCAGCAGCGACAGTGCTTCGGCCGCTTGCGGGTCGCGGCGCGCGAGCAGGTCGCCGATCACGTGATCGGCTTCGACGCGCGCATGGTTCTCGACGTCGCGCAGCATCGACGCGGTCAGCGGCGACGGCGTCAGCACCATCCGCTGCATCCGCTCGATCGCGGCCGGGTCGGGCCGGTGGCCGTTGTGCTCGGCAATCGCACTGCATTCGGCGAGCATCGTCTCGAGCAGGCGGCGGCCGTCCGGCGCGGCGAGAATGTCGCCCACCGAGCCGCGGAACAGCGACGTGCTTGCGGCGAGTGTCGCGAGGAACACCCACTTTTCCCACATCCGCGCGGCCACGTTGTCGCTGAGCGTCGCGTCGAAACCCGCGCCGCCGAGCACCTCGGCCAACGCGCGCACGCGCGGCGATTCGCCGCCCGCGAGTTCGCCGAAGGTGACGCCATGCGTATCGTTGAGGTGCACGATGCGCTGCTCGCGATCGAGCGTCGCCGCGATCACGCACAGCCCGCCGAGCACCTGCGCGGCGCCGAACCGGTCGCGCAGCACGTCGAGATGACGCATTCCGTTGAGCATCGGCAGGATCAGCGTCTGCGGGCCGACGAACGGCGCGAACGAAAGAATCGCGTCATCGAGGCTGTACGCCTTGCAGCTCAGCAGCACGAGGTCGAACGGCGCGACACCGGCACCCGCATCGCCCGCGCGCACGGTCTGCACGTTCGCGAGCGTCAGGTCGCCATGCGGGCTGCGGATCAGCAACCCGTCGCGCGCCAGCGCGGCCGCGCGGCCGTCACGCACCAGGAACGTCACGTCCCGCCCCGCCGCGGCCAGCCGGCCGCCGAAATATCCGCCGACCGCGCCGGCCCCTACCACCAGAATTCGCATCGTTGCCTCCTTTCGGTTTCATTCGCCGCCGCGCCGCCGAGCCGGGCCCGCGGCGCACACGCAATCGCCCCGTGAGTATAGCGACACCCGTTATGCATATGCATAGATACCCTTGTCGTCATTAGAGGCTTGCATCCACGGTACCGGTTCCTAGGGATAACCCGTCTACGGTGACGCCCGTCAGGCGCCGTCAAAACACTTATCCCGTCACGCCGTCACGGCGAGCTTCCACGACCGACCGACCACACACCATGCGCAACCTTTCCCTGAATCAGAAACTCGCCTCGATGATCGTCATCCTGTGGCTCGGCCTGCTCGTGATCGCCGGGCTCGGCGCCTGGCAGACGCGTGCATCGATGATCACGGACCGCCGCGAGCAACTCGCGGCGCTGGTCGCGCAGGCCGCGAGCGTGACCGACCATTTCTACAAGCTGTCGCAGCAGAACGCGCTGCCGGAAGCCGATGCGAAGCAGAAGGCGCTCGAGGCGATCGCCGCGATGCGCTACGGCGCCGACGGCTACATCTCGATCAACGACTCGAAGCCGGTGATCGTGATGCATCCGATCAAGTCCGATCTCAACGGCAAGGACGTGTCGAATTTCACCGATCCGAACGGCAAGCACCTGTTCGTCGAGATCGTGAAGGCCGGCAACCAGGAAGGCAGCAAGGGCTTCGTCGAGTATCTGTGGCCGAAGCCTGGCGCCGACAAGCCGCAGGAGAAAACCAGCGCGGTGCAGCGCTTCGCGCCGTGGGACTGGTATCTCGTGACCGGCATGTACATGAACGACGTGCGCTCAGCCGTGCTCGAAAGCGTCGGCCGCTGGCTCGCGATGACGACCGTGCTCGGCGGGATCGCGACCGCCGTGATGGTGCTGGTGCTGAAAAGCGTGCGCGCGAACCTCGGCGGCGAACTGGAAGTGGCGCTCGACGCCGCGCAGCGCATCGCGCAGGGCGACCTGACCGCACGCGTCACCGTGAAGCACGACGATCGCGGCAGCCTGCTGCACGCGCTGCATACCATGCAGGGCGGGCTGATCGACATGGTGTCGCGCGTGCGGATAGGCACCGAGAACATCAACGTCGGCGCGAGCGAGATCGCGTCCGGCAACACGGACCTGTCGCAGCGCACCGAGGAACAGGCCGCCGCGCTCGTGCAGACCGCGTCGAGCATGGACCAGATGACCGCGAACGTGAAGCAGAACGCGGACAGCGCCGCGCAGGCCGCGTCGCTCGCCGGCCAGGCCGCGCAGGTCGCAACGCGCGGCAGCGCGGTGGTCGACGACGTCGTGCGCACGATGAACGAGATCACCGACCGCTCGCACAAGATCGGCGACATCATCGGCGTGATCGACGGGATCGCGTTCCAGACCAACATCCTCGCGCTGAATGCGGCGGTTGAAGCAGCGCGTGCCGGCGAACAGGGCCGCGGCTTCGCGGTGGTCGCGGCCGAGGTGCGCTCGCTCGCGCAACGCTCGGCGACGGCAGCGAAAGAGATCAAGACGCTGATCGTGTCGTCGAACGAGACCGTCGAACAAGGCGCGGCGCTCGTCACGAATGCGGGCGAGACGATGGCCGAGATCGTGCAGTCGGTGCGGCGCGTGAACGAGATCCTCGACGAGATCAGCCATGCGTCGCGCGAACAGAGCGCCGGGATCGAACAGGTCAATCGCGCGGTGGGTGAGATGGACCAGGTGACGCAACAGAACGCGGCGCTCGTTGAAGAAGCCGCGGCCGCCGCGCATTCGCTGCGCGATCAGGCCGAGGCGCTGCGGGATGCGGTGACGCGGTTTGCGTTGCCGGCTTGATCTTGGGGGCTTTCGAGAGCGGCGTGTCGTTGCCGACCCACGCACTCGACCAACTCAATCAGGGCATCCGCGTGCCTGTGCACGCGGGCGAACGCTGCTTGTGTGCAGCATGACGTGAGCATAGTGGCGCCAAGTGAGCCAACTCTCCTCTCAATTCCCCGTGCAACATTTGTTAGGGCAATCGGGCAGGAAAGAAATTTCTACGCGCCTTCCGTTGTCCACGTCGCCATGCGAGTAAACCCGCGCGCTTGCCCGAATGGTTCCTCGCAGAAAGCCCAGTTGCTCCAGCAGAACTCGCCCGACTTGCAATCTTGATTGCGCAAGCGCCTTTGCCCCACGCTCACCTTCTTCGGCATGGCCGCTAATTAATGTCGTCTCTTTCGTCGCATGGTTGGCGTAAGCAATTTTTTGATCAACAACCCATTGGGCGACCCGAACGATTTCCGAGTTCGATATAGTCGAGACATTTCTCTGAAAATATATATCAAAATTCTCGCTTGCGACACAAGAGAACACAGAATTAGAAATCGCCATCAACAAACCAAAAATAATTTTATGCCTCATATATTACATATCCAGCAATACTATCAGCGTTACCGATGGCCAGTTCCGGATGCTCTGCCCCGAAGGTCAGGCACTCGGAGATAAAATAGCGATGATCTTCAGTGGCCATCGTATCGTAAAAATGGCTCACCTCGTGAATTAGCGTGGAAACCACCGAATCCTTATCCCACGAAAAGTGACGCATCGTGCAAAAATCTGGATGTATGGCGATGGTATGAGTTGCGGTGTCCGGCGCACAAACAGATGCTGCGACCCCGGACTTGTTCGGATGTGGAACACATCCAACGTGTCTAAATCGCTCGCTATCCCATCGCGTAAAATTGAATGCCGTAAGCTCCTTCAGCACCCGCGCAATTGCCGCCAGACCGGCAAGTAACCTCATGCAAGTGGCTTCGTCTGCCTTGCCGAACCACTGCCGCACACGGTCCTTGTCAGCGCCAGACCCACGCCGTAATTCTGCGATTCTCTGCTCGACCAAGGAGACGACACGGTCGCGCTCACGTAAGATCATTTTCCGAAATTCGCTGTTTGTCATGTTCTGACAAATTCTCTCGGTATTGATTTTTACTTCGACCATCGAACCGGGGTTGGTATTAGTAACCGCGCCGGAATGAACAAGAAACCACTCCCCGCCATCATTCACGTCAAAATCGTTCATTACGTCAAAACCCCATCGCATAGATTTTCAAGGACGTAGCCGCATCGGTGGCGAATCGGCGCGTTTGCCCGGCACTGTCGGTCGTGCCTGTGAGGATCTGTCCCGAGTCGGTAACGACTCGATAGCGTGCGTTTGCGAGTGGGCGACCGAAAGCATCGACCAAGACGAATTGCTCGTCGTAGATGCCCAACGCTGACGCTTGCCTCGCATGAGCAAATGCAGAACTGACCGTGAACGGGTTCGCCGCGGTGTGATTGCCGTCGTCTTCGTAAAAGAAGGTGCAGTCGCTACCCGCGATGAGCAGGTTTTGCCCGCACGGGCAGAGCACCAGGTCGCCCTCTATAGCCATGCACCGCCCGTGAGATATCACGTATACCGCGCTGCCAACAATCGGAAACGCACCCTCGCAATTTCCACACGTGGCCTTGTCACCATCTACGGCGATGGTTTTGTTGTTGCTATACATGTCTGACGAACCGCTGATGACGATTCCGCCTGTCGTCGTCGGGTCACCGACCCTGACTGCTCGCCTGCTCATGGTTGTGTCCTCAATCGAAATTGGTAAAGACCCATTCGACCGACTCCGGGTCATAGATCGCGTATTGATCGATCGCGGCATCTTCAGTGGCAATAGTTGGCGGCTTGCACGCCAATGCTTCGCTCTCTGCATCGGCGATCTGCTCTGCGGTCCACGTATCCATCATGTCAAGCGTCTTGGCGAACCCGGACAGCCCGGCGCGCAGATACGCTGTTTCAATTTTTTCGGCCACGCTATCCGGAAAGCGGAGCGTGAAATGGTTGCGATTTTCGAACGGCACATCGAAGATCGAACAGGCGTAGGTCATCACCGGATGACCCGCCTCGGAAACCATGAGACGCCCTCCAGTCGCTCCATAGGCATAGTTCACGGCAATCGACAATCGACCATGCTTTTCCATGAAATGACGGGTATCGACTTGCCGAAAATCGATCGGCCAGAAATGGTCATCACGACGTGCGAGCGCTCGCGATCCCATGACCGCATCAAGGGGAGAAAGGTAGGTGCAAATGAACGGGTCATGCGTGCAGATCATTTGCATGTTGCCGTTGTACGTCGGATCAAACACGCCGGGTGCATCGGTCGGCAACGTATGGAGTTGCTGCACCATCGCGTAAAGCTTGATTGATGAATGAAGGAAATACGGACATCGGGCATGTTCCTTTTGGGTCATAGACTCGGACACTTTGTACGTCGACGGACCATAGACATTCGCCGGTAAGAATTTCCTTGTCTATAGGATGAGTACGATATTTATTCGTACTCCGACCCAATATGTGATCACACGATGTTCAGCAAGCGTCCCTCGACATGCCCGATGCCACCCCGAGCCCCAGCCCCGCCGCCCGCTGAATCAACTCGACGTCATTACTCACGCCGAGCTTCTTCATCGCACTGATCTTCTGCGCACTGACCGTCTGCTTGCCCTTGCTCAGACGCTGCGCGATCGTCTTGATCGGCACCCCCGACAGATACAGGCGAATGACCTCGATCTCGCGCGCCGACAGCTTCACGGGTGCCTCGCCGCGCTCGCCGAATGCATCGACCGCGCGCCTGACGAGCGGCGACAGGTAGCGCCCGCCGCTGTAGCTCGAATGAATGGCCGTGACGATATGGCCAACCTCGTCGAACTTGCTGACGATGCTCACGCCGCCGATCGCGAGGATCGACCCGAAGATCAGCGGGTTCTCGTTCGCGACCAGCGCGACGATCCCGACGTTCGGACGCGTGCGGCGCAGCCAGTCGAACAGCGCAAGGCCGTCCATCTGCTCGTCTCCGCGGATCGCATAGTCGACCAGCACGACATCGCAGTCGACACCGCCGAGCGACGCGACCAGTTCGGCCACGCTCCGGTAGACCGCGACGATCTCGATCGCACAGCCGCTGCCCGCGACCTGCTCGATGCCGGCCAGCGTCAACGGCCAGTCGTACGCGAAAGCGACGCGAACATTGAATTTCCTCATGCGCAGTTCCAGGTGGTTCATCGGCCGCGCGACACGGATCGCGCACGGCCGGTTTGGCGTTGAAAGGACGTTCAGGCTACTTTTAGCCTGAACGTCGATTCTATGAAGCCGCGCGCAAGCGGGATATCGGACGGCATCGGGATCGGCCGCCTGGGACGTAATACGAGTTTGATATTTGCGCCAGTTCGAGCGCCCGACACATGGCGGCCGGTATCCGTGGACATCGGCCGGATGGCCAGCGCGGCGGGTCATCCGGGCCAAGCGACCGGCCAGCAGGTAAAATCGACGCCTTTGCATACCGCGCCGGGCCACCGGCGGCGAGCGACGCGCCGATGCCGGCCGCGCGCCACCGCCCGTTTGCCGGCTGCCCGTACCCCCGCTTTCCTCATGACCGAATCCGACCTGCAACCCGACGACACCTCCATCCACGAAGACGGCCTCTGGCGCGACAACGGCTGGACGGCGCGCATCATCAAGAACGAAGACGACGACGGCTGGGCCGTCGAGATGATCAAGGACGGCGAGTCCGAGCCCGCGCTCGTCGGGCCGTGGACCATGGGCCGCGACAAGAAGAACCCGAAGCCGATGGACGCAAATGCGTTCCGCACGCTCGTGAAAACCGCGACCGAAGTGCTGATGCGGCACGAGCAGCAGCGGCGCGCGATGCTGCACAAGGAAGTGACGGTTCAGGGCGAGGACGACCAGGATGTGTCGGTGACGCTCGACATCGTGCCGGACGAATTCGAGCCGTACGCGCAGCTCAAGGCATTCGATCCGTATGGCGAGCTGCTGGCCGAAGCGAAGGTATCGGCCGGGTTCAAGCTCAACAAGGCCAGCGCCGAGCGCTGGGTCGCATCGGGCAG
>NZ_JAAGPE010000133.1:0-26297 GCF_017104605.1 Burkholderia sp. Ac-20384
GGCCGCGACATGGCGGCTAGCGGCGGCGCGTGCGCGCAACCGGTAGCCGGCCGCCGCCCCTTCATCGTCCGCCCGGGATTTTCCTGCCCCGCGACTCGCGCGTCCGACGCGAGCCGGGCGCGCCGGCCCACGTGCTTCGCCGTGGCGCCGGCGTGCATTCATACACCGAGCACGACTCGACGGCTCGACCTCGAAGGAGGAGACACATGCAAGCGGATCTGGAAACCCGCGTCGCGCGGAAACTGATGTGGCGCATCATTCCGTTCGTGATGCTGCTTTACTTCGTCAGCTTTCTCGATCGCGTCAACGTCGGCTTTGCCGCGATGACGATGAACAAGGCGATCGGCCTGTCGCCGACCGCGTTCGGGTTCGGCGGCGGCCTGTTCTTCATCGGCTACTTCCTGTTCGAGGTGCCGTCCAACCTGATTCTTCATCGTGTCGGCGCGCGCATCTGGATTGCGCGCGTGATGATCACGTGGGGGATCGTGTCGGCTGTGTCCGCGTTCGCGGCCGGCCCGACGAGCTTCTACGTGCTGCGCTTCCTGCTCGGCATGGCCGAAGCCGGGTTCTTCCCCGGCATCATCCTGTACCTGAGCCTGTGGTTTCCCGCGAAGCAGCGTGCGGTGGCCGCCGCGTGGTTCATGGCGGCCGCGCCGATCTCGACCGCGATCGGTTCGCCGCTGTCGGGCGCGATCATGCAGATGCCGCCGATGTTCGGGCTCGCCGACTGGCAGATGCTGTACATCGTCGAAGCGCTGCCGGCGGTCGTGCTCGGCTTCGTCGTGCTCAGGTGCCTGACCGATTCGCCGTCGAAGGCGGCGTGGCTGCGCACGGACGAGCGCGACTGGCTGGTCGCGAAGCTGAAAGCCGAGGCCGATGCGCGCCACACGCATGCCGGGCATACGGCCGGCGCGTGGCAAGCGCTGCGCGATCCGCGCGTACTGGCGCTTGCGCTGATCTACTTCGGCACATCGGCGGGGTTGTACACGCTCGGCCTGTGGGCGCCGCTGATGGTCAAGCAGTTCGGCTTCACTGCGCTGCAGACGGGCCTGCTCACCGGGATTCCGAGTATCGCCGCCGTCGTCGCGATGATCGTGTGGGCGCGGCACTCGGACCGCACCGGCGAGCGCACGTGGCACGTCGTGATTCCGTGCGTGCTCGCGTGCATCGGCTTCGTGTTCGCGGGGCAGGCGAGCACCGCGTTGCTGACCGTGCTCGCGCTGGTCGTCGTCAACATCGGGGTCAGCGCCGCGAAGGCGCCGTTGTGGGCGATGCCGAGCACGTTCCTGTCGGGTGCCGGCGCGGCGGCGGGCATCGCGATGATCAACTCGATCGGCAATCTCGGCGGGTTCGTCGGGCCGTTTGCGATCGGCTGGCTGAAGCACGTGACGGGCGGGTACGCGGCGGGGCTCTACGTGGTGGCGGGCACGCTCGCGGTGTCGGCGGTCGTTACGCTGATGTTGAGCCGCAAGGGCGCGAGAGAGGCAGTCGTGCCGGGTGTTCGGCATCACTCGTAAGCGCGGCGTGAGCGCCGGAACGCCGGGCAGGCACGCAGCGCGAGCCTGCCCGGCTTCATGCATCGAGACGCGCGATCAGCTATGCGTGAGCGTCAACGCATAGAACTTCACGATCGTGCCGGGCGTCGTCAGCGGCGTGCCGGACACGGCCGTCTGGTCGTAGTCGCCGGCCTTGAAGTAGAAGCTCTCGCCGTCGAAGCTCGAATCCATCGTGAAGGTCCTGGTCGTGCCGTTCGCCGTGACGGTGATCGTCGTCCCGCTCAGGCTCAGCGCGTAGCTGAATTTCTTGCCGACACCGACGGTGGTGATCGGCGTGGTCGTCGACTTGCCGCCCTGGTTGGTGCTTTCGAGCAGCAACTGCACGACGCCGCCCGACGTGAATTGCAGCTCGCACAGCGGCTTGCTCGGGCCGGTGCCCTGGAAGATCTGGCCGATCGTCGTGTGATCGGGCACCTGCGTGACGGCCACCGTCGCATTCAGCCGGTTGGTGCCGGAGGTCGGCCAGATCGCGTTCTCGCGCAACTCGGTTCGCGGATGCAGCGAGCCGGACGTCGTCCAGCCCTGCGTCGGGTCCATCATCACCATCGATCCGTCGTTGCCGTCCGTATAGAAATACGTCGGGTTCACGTAGCCGCCCGCGAGCGACGAACCGCTCACGGTGTCGACCTTGCCGGACGAGCCGGTCGGCAACTGCAGCGTGAACGGCGCGAGGTTGAAGTTCGAGCCGGGCGGGTTCGACGGGCTGAGCGCCATCGCGGTGGCCTGCTGGCGGGCGGCGGCGGCCGGGCTGCCCGGATCGTCGCCGCCGCACGCGGACAGGCACGCAACGGACAGAACGGCGACGATGCTCGGGATGATCCTGTTCTTCATGGTGTCTCTCTCTGATGGTCCGTGGCTGGGCGCCACGTTGTGGATAACGTTTTCCTATCCAGGCGCATGATCGTCGAAGCGAGATCGGTTGCCCGTAGAAAGCACTCCAAAATACAGAAAGCAGGTAAGACTCGACGGCTGGAACAGTGATGCAGAATATTGCGGGGTTTCCAAGGCTTGCAATCGGCTTTCCGTGAAACCGCTCAGGCCGACCGAGGACGATGCTAGCAAGAAGCATCGGAAGAGTAAACGTTTTCCAATTTGGGCCGAAGAAGTTGTTTTCCACCGACGACCGCGAGGTATCCGCTTGCCGACTTGAGGGGCGCGGGCAGGTGTGCCGGTTACGACTCCGTCGCCGCGACTTGCCGCGCGATACGCGCCGCACATGCATCGGGCGTCGCATCGGATGTATCGAGCACCATTTGGCTGAACGGCCGCGACGCATAGCCTTCGCGATACATCTCGGCGATCCGGTTCCGCTCCCAGTCCGTCAGCGCGCGCGAGCCGCGATTCGACGACGCGACCGCTTCGGGCGGCGCGAGCGTCACGACGAACAGCCGCGCGTCGCGCGCTTCGCAGGCGGCGCGCAGCCGCTCGTATTCCGTTTCGCCGATCGGATAGGCGATGACCAGATGGCGCTCACGCGCGTTCGCGATCTGCGTGACGAGACGTTCGAGCGCGATGGCCCACTGCACGTCGAACGGTGCGTCTTCGGGCGCATCGTGATCGTCGCCGTCGATGAAGCGTGCATCGGGCAGCACATGCGCGAGCGCGAGACCGATCGTCGTCTTGCCACTGTTGATTGGGCCGTTCAGGTGGATGACGGTAAGGGCGGTCATGAGTCGGCGCTGGAGTCGGAAGACTCGCAGCTTGCCATGACTGGCTGGGCGATGCAGTGCCGTTGGTACGTCACACGGGGCGATGCGATTGCGGAGGGGAAAGCGGAAAGGCGGAAAGGCGGCGGAAAGGCGGGGAAGAGGCTGCGGGAGCGGCAGGCTGCGTGCGCGACGACGATGCGCCCACACAGCCTGCCCAACCGTACCGCATCGAGCGATGCGGCACGGCGTCGAGCGAAGCGACTTACTTGTCGTCGCCCTTGATCTGCGGCAGCGCCGACGTCTCACCCGGCGTCAGCAGGCCGACTTGCGAGTACACACGCAGCTTGTCGCGCGTATCGGTGATGTCGAGGTTGCGCATCGTCAGCTGGCCGATCCGGTCGCGCGGCGAGAACGTCGACGCCACCTTCTCCATCGACAGGCGTTCCGGCTGGTACGTGAGGTTCGGCGACTTCGTGCTCAGGATCGAGTAGTCGTTGCCGCGGCGCAGTTCGATCTTCACTTCGCCGGTGATCGCGCGTGCAACCCAGCGTTGCGCGGTTTCACGCAGCATGATCGCTTGCGGGTCGAACCAGCGGCCCTGGTACAGCAGGCGGCCGAGGCGGCGACCGTTCTCGCGGTATTGCTCGATCGTGTCTTCGTTGTGGATGCCGGTGACGAGACGCTCGTACGCGATGTACAGCAGCGCGAGGCCCGGGGCTTCATAGATACCGCGGCTCTTCGCCTCGATGATCCGGTTCTCGATCTGGTCGCTCATGCCGAGGCCGTGGCGGCCGCCGATGCGGTTCGCTTCCAGCAGCAGTTCGACCGGGTCGGAGAACTCGACGCCGTTCAGCGCGACCGGCTGGCCGGCTTCGAAGCGCACCGTCACTTCTTCCGCGGCGATCTTCACGTCGTCGCGCCAGAACGCGACGCCCATGATCGGGTTCACGATCTTGATGCCGCTTTCGAGGCTTTCGAGATCCTTCGCTTCGTGCGTCGCGCCGAGCAGGTTCGAATCGGTCGAGTAGGCCTTCTCGGCCGACATCTTGTACGCGAAACCGGCCTGGTTCATGAATTCGGACATTTCGGCACGGCCGCCGAGCTCGTCGATGAACGTCTGGTCGAGCCACGGCTTGTAGATCTTCAGATCCGGGTTCACGAGCAGGCCGTAGCGGTAGAAGCGCTCGATGTCGTTGCCCTTGTACGTGCTGCCGTCGCCCCAGATGTTGACGCCGTCTTCCTTCATCGCGGCGACGAGCATCGTGCCCGTCACGGCGCGGCCGATCGGCGTGGTGTTGAAATAAGTGACGCCTGCCGTCGTGATGTGGAACGCGCCGCTTTGCAGCGCGGCGATGCCTTCGGCGACGAGCTGCGCACGGCAGTCGATCAGGCGGGCGCCGGCTGCGCCGTATTCGATCGCGCGTTTCGGGATCGCGTCGTAATCGTCTTCGTCGGGCTGGCCGAGGTTCGCCGTGTATGCGTACGGGACGGCGCCCTTGAGTTTCATCCAGTGCAGCGCTGCGCTGGTGTCCAGGCCGCCGGAGAAGGCGATACCGACCTTCTGGCCGGTCGGGAGGCTTTCGAGAATCGTGCTCATAGGAATAACCGTGGATTGAAGCCGGTGGGATCGTATTTCGCGGAATATGCGAGTATCGGCTGTCCGGGAGGTTGGGGCAAGGGCTGATTTTCGCGCGGAACCGTCGTCGGGCCTGTCGCAGCGGGCCTGGCGGGCGGTTAACCGGGTGGAGAACACCGCGCAAACCGGCGCGAAATCGCAGTAAAAACAGGCCCCGACGCACCCGGCCGCGGGCCGTGTTTCCGGGGCCGGATCGGCCGAAAGGCGGGGCTTCCGCCGTCAGGTTGCCGGCGCGCCATCCCGAAAGGCATATGAAAGATTGGCGCGCGAAGCCCGGATTCCCGTGAGCGTCAGATGTTCCACGACTGCGCGGTGTCGAGCAGTTTCTCGCGCAACTGTTCGACTTCCCCGGCCAGCTTGGCCGTGATCGACACATAGCCGGACAACTGCGGCGGCGGCGCGTCGTGCGGCGGGTCGGCCGGCCGGCGGCGCGGCGAGAGCCGGCTCGGCGTGCCGAACTTGAGCGCGCGGCTCGCGCCGACCAGCGTGTCGCGGATGCGCCGGTTCACGGCCTTCATGTCGACGCGCATGTATTCGCGGGCCGCGATGTCGTCGCGGGCCGGCACCGCGCTCGACAGGATCTCCAGATAGCCGATGCACAGGCGCAGGCTGCGCTGGATCGCCTCGAGCTGCGTCATCGACGTCTCGCATTCCTTCGACACCGACGGCATCAGCGAGCGCAACTGCACCAGCAGTGCGCTCAGCGCGGCCACTTCCTTCAGGTGTGCGTCGTCGCTGATCGGGCGGTCGCCCGCGAGCCGTGCATGCACGGCCGCGCACGCGCGCAGTGCGTCGGCGAGCTTGTAGCGCCACGAGTAGGTCGCATACAGCGGCAGCGCGAACGAGAACGCCAGCGCGATCGCGATGCCGGTCAGCACGTTCACCGCGCGCCACAGGCCGTCGACGATCTCGTTGTCGCCGTGCCCGGCGACGATCACCATCGTGATGGCCGACAGCAGCGCGATGTAGCCGGCCTTGCCGATCGCGTGATACGCGCAGAAGCCGCACGCGAGCGCCATCAGCAGGTAGATCGCGAGCGGCGCGTGCACGAACGAATACAGCAGGATCAGCCCGAGCCCCGCGAGCGCGCCGATCGACGTGCCGAGCGCGCGCTCGGCCGCCTTCTTGCGGATGTTGCCGTGGTGCTGCAGCCCGCCGACGACGATCAGCACGGTGATCGTCGACCACTCGCCGTGCGGCACGTTCAGGCCGGTGGACAGCGCAATCGACACGAGAATCGCAAGCGAGACGCGCGCCGCATGGATCAGCTTCGCGTGCCGGTAGCGGCGATACGGGTCGAGCAGCGGGCGGAGCGCGTTGCGCAGGAGCGGTGGCAGCCGGGTAGGGAGCGGGGTGGTCATGGCGGAACTGGAGTGGCCGGAACGCGCACGGCGGCCTGCGCGGGCCGGCGCCGCGCCGCATGCGCAGCAGATGTCACGCTAACCGAACGCGGGAGGACTGTCCACGGCGCGGTCATCCGGCCCGGCCGGCCGCCGCGTGGCTTCGCGTCAAGTCATGGCGCCGTCATGCGTCGGCGGTGCGCGGCAGCGCCTCCAGCACGCGGTTGCGGCCGCCGGACTTCGCGCGATACAGCGCCTCGTCGGCCCGCCGCAACAGCGTCGCGGCGTTTACGCGGCCGTCGGTGGAGGTCGCTGCACCGATGCTCGCCGTGACGCGCCCGTACGGGCTTTTCGCGTGCTCGATGCCGAGCGCCGCGATCGCGCGCCGGATGCCCTCGGCGACGGTCAATGCGCCTTGCGCATCGGTGTCGGGCAGCGTGACGACGAATTCCTCGCCGCCGTAGCGCGCGACGTGATCGCTGTCACGGCGCAGGCAGCGCGATGCGGTCTGCGCGACGCGCCGCAGCACGTCGTCGCCGGCCGGGTGGCCGTAGTAGTCGTTGAACGCCTTGAAGTGATCGACGTCGACGAACAGCACCGACAGCGGGCGGCCGCTGCGCGACGCCCGCTGCGTCTCCTTCGCGAGCACCGTATCGAACGTGCCGCGGTTGTCGACGCCCGTCAGCGCATCGGTGTGCGCGAGCCGGTACAGCTTCGATTCGGCGATCTGCCTGCGCTTCAGTTCGCGCGACAGCGCCAGCGACCCCCATGCGATGAATCCGGTGAACAGGCACATCAGCACGACGGTCCAGACCGCGCGGTGGTGCCACGACGCGTAGATGTCGATTTCGGCGGGCGCGACGTCGACGATCAGCGGCAGGCCGGCGAGATGCTTGTAAACATAGATGCGCCGGATGCCGTCGATTGCGCCGACCCCGGTCAGCGCGCCGTCGCGGGTGCGCTGCGATTCGATGAAGAGTGGCGAGCTGTGCAGGTCGAGGCCGACCACGTGCGGGTCGTACGGCAGGCGCGACACGAGCGTGCCGTTGTCCTCGACGATCGCCGCGCTGCCGTGCCTGCCGACCGCGAGGCCGTCGAGCAGCGCACGGAAGTAGTCGATGCTGAGCGTGCCGACGACGATGCCGGCGAACGTGCCGTCGGGCCGGTTGATCCGGCGGCTGAGCGCGATCGTCAATGCGCCGCTGCGCAGCCGGGCCGCGTATGGCTTGCTGATGTAGAGGCCCTGCGCGAGCCCGTCGCGATGCACGGCGAAATAGTCGCGGTCGGCGAAATTGCCTTGCCGCGCGGGCGACGCGCTCGAATCGATCACGATATTGCCGTGCGCATCCATCACGAAGATCGACCCGAGATACTCGCCGGTCGCCGCGCGGTCGAACAGCAGCCGGTGGCGCTGGCGCGGCGGCAAGGTCATCAGTTCCGGGTCGGCAATGCCGTCGACGACGTTCTGCAGCGACAAATCGTAGAGTTCGATATTGCGCGCGATATCGCGTTCGATCAGCAGCATCAGGTTGCGTGCATTTTCGACCGCATGGTCATATGCATCGCGCCGCGCCTCGATTAAAAGCGACGTGGAAAGGCCCCAGCTGAACATCAGCAGCACGATCCCCGCAACGAGTACGCCGCGGGGCGACAGAATGCGTGCCACGATCGACGCGGTATGGCGGCGCAGCGCGGCGGGCAGCGTGAATGACTTCATCCTCGAGGGTGGCGGGCGGCGGATTTTCGCGTCGTTGGCGATTCCGTCCGCTGTTTATTTTGAATCGGGCCGCATTATCTCGCGAATTCCCGACATTCGCGTGCGCATGCAAAACATGCATGCGGATACGGCGATTCTAAATTGTTACGCATCATTACTGCTTTACGTAACGATGATTTGATTTGAATCAATCGTCGATATCGATTGTATTGTCTGAATAATCCCGTGATTACCCGGCGATTATGAATGCTGGCGCGGTATCGGGCGGATTGCGACCGGATAGTGGAGAAACACCGGGCGGATCGGCGAACCGGATAACCCTCTGTCGCGCGGGGTTTTCAAACCGACCGGCGACTACGGCCCGGTTCGACGTGGCCAACCCCTTGATTCTGCGAAATCTCCGCGGTGGCGGCGGGCGGCGGCACCTGAGCTGTCCCCGTGACGAATCAGGTAGAATCCGCGCTTCGCCGCAGGCGCCCGCCGCGCAACGCGTATCGGGGCCGCATCGAATGCATCGCAGGACGCGTACCGCGCTCCGATTCCGCATGCGCCGGCTACGGATGCCGGCCCGCTCAACGTTCGTCTCGTTTATGTCCGCAATTCCGAAATCCGACCCATCCGGTTCGTCAGCGAACCCACCCAAGCTTCATCGCGCGCTGAAGGCGCGCCACCTGACGATGATCGCCATCGGCGGCTCGATCGGCACGGGCCTGTTCGTCGCGTCCGGCGCGTCGATCTCGCAGGCCGGCCCCGGCGGCGCGATGGTCGCGTACATGGCGATCGGCCTGATGGTCTACTTCCTGATGACGAGCCTCGGCGAAATGGCTGCGTTCATGCCGGTATCGGGCTCGTTCGCGACCTACGGCGCGAAATACGTCGACGAAGGCTTCGGCTTCGCGCTCGGCTGGAACTACTGGTACAACTGGGCCGTGACGATCGCGGTGGAGCTGGTCGCCGCGCAGCTCGTGATGCATTACTGGTTTCCCGACGTGCCGGGCGTGTGGTGGAGCGCGGCGTTCCTCGGCGTGATGTTCCTGCTCAACGCGCTGACCGTGCGCGGCTTTGGTGAAGCCGAATACTGGTTCGCGCTGATCAAGGTCGTCACCGTGGTCGCGTTCATCGGCGTCGGCCTGCTGATGATCTTCGGCATTCTGAAGGGCGCGCCGAGCAACGGCTGGGGCAACCTGACGATCGGCGACGCACCGTTCGCGGGCGGCCTGCCGGCGCTGATGGGCGTCGCGATGATCGCCGGCTTCTCGTTCCAGGGCACCGAGCTGATCGGCGTCGCGGCCGGCGAATCGGAAAACCCGCGCACGACGATCCCGCGCGCGGTGCGCCAGGTGTTCTGGCGGATCCTGCTGTTCTACGTGTTCGCGATCTTCGTGATCGGCGTGCTGATTCCCTATACCGACCCGAACCTGCTGAAGACGGACGTGACCGACATCGGCGTGAGCCCGTTCACGCTCGTGTTCCGCCACGCCGGCCTCGCCTTTGCCGCCGGCGTGATGAACGCGGTGATCCTGACGGCCGTGCTGTCGGCCGGCAACTCGGGCATGTATGCGTCCACGCGGATGCTCTACAACCTCGCAACCGAAGGCCGTGCACCGAAGATCTTCGCGAAGCTGTCGCGGGGCGGCGTGCCGCGCAACGCGCTGTACGCGACGACGGCTGTCGGCGCGCTGTGCTTCTTCACGTCGCTGTACGGCGACAAGACCGTGTACCTGTGGCTGCTGAACACGTCGGGGATGACGGGCTTCATCGCATGGCTCGGCATCGCAGTCAGCCACTACCGGTTCCGCAAGGGCTACGTGAAGCAGGGCTACTCGCTCGACCAGCTGCCGTACCAGTCGAAGTGGTTCCCGTTCGGCCCGCTGTTCGCGTTCGTGCTGTGTCTCGTGATCGCGCTCGGGCAGGACTATCAGGCATTCCTCGCGAACCGGATCGACTGGGCGGGCGTGGCCGCGACCTATGTCGGCATTCCGCTGTTCCTCGTCGTGTGGCTCGGCTTCCGGTTCCTGAAGAAGAGTCGCCTGGTGCGCTACGAAGACATGGAAATCGCGCCGTGGATCGCCGCGGGCCGCGGTGCGCAGCAGCAGCCGGTGGCGAACCGCGAAACCGCGGGCTGACGCGGGCGCGGCACGTGGCCGCGCGACGTGCGATGAAACGGGAAGCCGCGCGCTTCCCGTTTTTTTTGCCCGGCTTTTGCCTGCACGGGGTCAAAGCCGGTTATATTGCCCGACCCTACCGGGCCACGGCCCGGCCGGCGCGAGGCGCGCCGCGCGGATCGGCATCCGGCGCGCGCGAGGTGCGGCGGCCGGCGAAATGCCCGGCGTTTTCATCGTTCCATCCGGGCCGATACGGCCCGCGGAGCGCGCAACCCAGAGGAATCCATGAGCGCATCACCCGCCGAGCGGAAGGCCGGACCCGTTTCCATCGTGCGACTCGAAGCCGCGATCAACGCGTGGCGCGAAGTGTACCCGCCGGCGCCGGACGGCGAGGACGGCTACGCGCTCGACGCCGGCAGCAATTGCCTCGCTGAGCTGTACGGCACGATGATCTGCTACCAACTGCCGGACGTGCCGCTCGACTCGCTGAGCGACGCGCAGCGCGACGCGCTCTACGCGACCGAAGTGTGACGGACGGTCGTGACGCCGCCGCGCCGCGGCGTCGATGAAACTGACGGGAAGCTCGCGGGCTTCCCGTTTTGCTTTGGGCGGCGCGGGGCCGCGCACGTGGCGGTTTGCGCCGCCTGCGGTATCGTGACGACATCATCCGGCCGGGATTGAACGCCGGATCGCTGTCCGGGAGGCATCGAACATGGAGTTGAGACACCTCCGCTACTTCGTCGCGGTTGCCGAAGAGCGGAATTTCACGCGGGCAGCCGAACGGCTGCATATCGCGCAGCCGCCGTTGAGCCGGCAGATCCAGCAGCTCGAGGAGGCACTCGGCGTGCCGCTGTTCGAGCGCAATGCGCGGCCGCTGAAGCTGACCGACGCGGGGCGCTTCTTCTATTCGCACGCGGTGCAGTTGCTCGCGCAGACGACCGAGCTCGAATCGATGACGAAGCGGGTCGGCAAGATCGAGCGCAGCATGTCGGTCGGCTTCGTCGGTTCGACGCTGTACGGGATGCTGCCGAAGATCATCCGGCGCTTTCGCAGCGAGTATCCGGCCGTCGAGCTAAGCCTGCACGAGATGTCGACGATGGACCAGATCAAGGCGCTGAAGGAAGGTCGCATCGACGTAGGGTTCGGGCGCATCCGCCACGAGGATCCGAGCGTGCGGCGCGTCGTGCTGCGCGAGGAGCGGATGATCGTCGCGCTGCCGGTCGGCCATCCGCTGGACAGCGCGAAGCCCGTGCTGTCGCTGCACGATCTCGTGAACGACACGCTGATCATCTTTCCGAAGGCGCCGCGCCCGAGCTATGCGGATCAGGTACTCGCGGCCTTTCACGATCGCGCGTTGCAGCCTCGCAAGATCTACGAGACGCGCGAACTGCAGATCGCGCTCGGCCTCGTCGCGATGGGCGAGGGCGTGTCGGTCGTGCCGCACAGCGTGTACGGGCTGAAGCGCGACGACATCAGCTACAAGCCGCTCGACGATCCGAACCTCGTGTCGCCGATCATCATGAGCATGCGGATGCTCGACGAGTCGGAGGACCTCCGCGCGATGCAGGCGCTGATCTACCGGCTGTACGACGAGGCGCAGATGGAGTATCTGCCGCCGCAACCCGAATGAACGCGCGGGCAGTGGGGGCTTGCTTGACGCTGCGTGCGGGCGCGGGCCACCATCGCAGGATCCGATACGGCCGCCGACGGGCGGCCGCTTTCATGCAGACGACACACACATGACCGATATCCCGATCGAGGAAATAGCCGTCGAGACGCCGCAAGGGCGCCTCTTCGCGAAACGCTGGCGTGGTGGGGCGGCGCAACAGGCGGCGGGGGCGTCGAAGCAGCACGCATCGGAGCCGGTCGCGCCTGAGCCGGTCGCACCTGCGCCGGCCGCACCGATCGTGCTGCTGCACGATTCGCTAGGCTGCGTCGACCTATGGCGCGACTTCCCCGCGCAACTCGCGAGCGCCACGCAGCGCGACGTGATCGCCTACGATCGCCTGGGCTTCGGTCGTTCCGATCGTCATCCGGGGCAACTCGGCACGACGTTCGTGCGCGACGAGGCTGATCACGCATTCGCGGCACTGCTCGAACAACTGGGCGTCGACGCGTTCGTCGCGCTCGGGCACAGCGTCGGTGGCGGGATGGCGGTCGGGTGTGCGGCCGCGCATCCGCAGCGTTGCCGCGCGCTCGTGACGATCGCCGCGCAGGCGTTCGTCGAGGATCGCACACTGGCCGGCATTCGCGACGCGGGGCAGCAGTTCGACGAACCGGGCCAGCTCGACCGGCTCGCGCGCTATCACGGCGACAAGGCCGAATGGGTGCTGCGCGCGTGGGTCGACACGTGGCTGTCGCCGGCGTTTCGCGACTGGAATCTCGACGACGACTTGCCGCGCGTGCAATGCGCGACGCTCGCGATTCACGGCGAAGACGACGAATATGGATCCGACGTGCATCCGAAGCGGATCGCCGCGCGCGTCGCGGGGCCGTCGTCGTATCTGTTGCTCGGCCGGTGCGGGCACATGCCGCACCGCGAGCGAACCGACGACGTGCTGGCCGCCGTGACGACGTTCCTGCGCGACGCGCTCGCCTGAGCGCTGCTGCCACCGGCGGGCATGCGCCCGCCGGCCATCAGAACGCGAGCTGGATCGCGAGGTCGATCGCGAGCAGCGCGATCGAGCAGCCGATCCCGAGGACCACGTTCGGCAGCCGGTGCTCGAAATCGCGATGATCCTTTCGCATCGCGGCGCCGAGCAGGAAGATCGCCTCGACGACGATCTGCAGCCCGACGAACAGCAGCATCAGCAGATACTCGTAACCCATCTGCTTGAACGCGGCGAATTGCATCCCGTGATCGCGGATCCATTGGCCGACGCGCAGCAGTTCGTAAACGAACAGCAAGGCGGGAAACAGGTAGCTGATGAAATAGGTCGGCGCGGTGGCGTGCCGTAGTTCGAGGTGGAAATGCTGATGCGTGGTTGCCATCACGAATCCCTCCTTGCAACGCATGATTGCGGTCGCGACGGCAGCGCGACAACGTGCAAACGAAGGGATTACCCGAAGCGTCGTGCGCGGCCGTACGACATCAGCATACTGCTGCACGGGAAATTTGGCATGCGATGCGTGCGTTCGTCGTAAAAATGCATCTGCGCCGCGCGACGCATCTATTGCGCCGTATTCACCGGATGCGCTGCTCCGGCTGGTTGCGTAGTGCCCGATGCATTCGGCAATAACCACTCAGGATGCCGCTCCATATCGTCGGCCAACGCGCGTAGCGCGCTTGACGTGCGTGCGAATTGCGTCAGCGTGCGGCGCACGTTCGATGTATCGGCACCTTGTTGCACGAGCATCGTCTGCGCGGCCGTGAATGATTGACGTGCGGTGCCCAGCGCGATGCGTGCATGCGGTGCGAGTTCGGTATCGAGTTGCCTGAACAGTGCATCGGTGCTCACGAGTGCCGCATTCATGTCCGCGCCGATGCGATCGAGCGGCAACCGGGAAAGCGTGCCGGCGATATCGGTCATCTGGACGCGCAGCATGTCGAGCGTGCCGGGCACGGTCGGCAACGCGATCGGCTCGCGATTCGTGTCGACCGATGCGGGCGGTGCATGCGGAAACATGTCGAGCGCGACATACGAGCGGTTCGCGATCGGGTTGCCGACGCGCAACTGGCCACGCAAACCGCGCGCGACGAGCGTGCGCAGCAGCGCCTTGCCGGCTTCGCTGGCGCCGTTGCCGAGCACGTTGCGGTAGCGCTGCCCGAGGCGATCGGGGTAGAGCGCCATCGTCACGCGCATCGTGACGTCGCCGCGAATTGCGTCGTATTCGGTACCGACGGCCGTCACGTTGCCGAGTTCGATGCCGCGAAACTCCACCGGCGCACCGACCTCGAGGCCGCGCAGCGAACGATCGAAACGCATCACGACGGGCGCGGCCGGTGCGTTCGGCGTGCGCATCGCATCGATTTCGTCATCGGCCACGCGAAAGCGTGCGCCGTCCGGTGCCGCGACGCTTGACGCGCGCCCAGGCGGCGACGCGAACGCAAGGGCACCGCTGAGCAACGCGGCGATCGACGGCGTGTCGAGCGTCATGCCGCCCGCACCGAGCCGCAGGCCGAGGCCGCTTGCCTGCCACCAGCGCGCATCGACGTCGACGGTTCGGTCGAATGGCGCGACGACGAATACATCGATCGACACACCATGCCCGTCGGCATCGAGCGCATAGCCGGTCACCTGGCCGACGCGTGCGCGGCGGTGATAGACGGGCGAACCGATCGCGACCGAGCCGAGCGATGTCGCACGCAGTGTGTAGTGGCGGCCGCCTTCTTCTGCAACCGGTGGCGCATCGAGTCCGGTGAACGTCGTGCGCGGCTCGCGCGCATGGCCGAGCGCGGCCGCGATGTACGAACCGGACAGCACCGCATCGAGCCCCGAGAGGCCACCGGCCCCGATGCGCGGCCGCACGATCCAGAAGCGTGAATCCGCCACCGCCAGTGCCTGAGCGTCGGCGTTCAGTCGCACGTCGATCGTCACGCCCGGTTGTCCGCGCAACGCGCGAACGCGCGTGACGCGGCCGACGTCGACATTGCGCAGCCGCAGCGTCGATCGGCCGGCTGCCAGCCCGTCGGCGCTCGCGAAGACGATCGTGATCGTCGGTCCGCGACTGCCGAGCGACGCGATGCCCCATGCGATGCAGAGCGCAGCAGCCACGAGCGGCACGATCCAGAAAAGCGCCGCTCGCGCGCGAGCCGGTACGCGTCTGCGCAATGCGGGCCAACGTGTGCCGGCGGGTTTCAGTCGAATTGCGCGACGAGTGCATCGGCGCCCTTGTCGATGCCCGTCCTGGCCGCGCTGAGCGCGCCGAAACTCGCACCGATGTTCATCGCATTCGGATACTGCTTCGTCACGTACGCGTTGATCAGCCGGTTCGTCGCCGCATCGCGGATCTCCACCGCGTACATGACCGAGCCCGTGAACGCGCCTTCGCGGCCGCGGATCGCCTGCACGCCGTTGTACACGTTGCCCGCGAGATCGAAGTGCGCGAATGCGCCGGCAAACGTCGTCGTCGTCACGGCGCCCGTCAGCGTCAGCTTCACGCGCAGCGTGCCGGGGCCCGGCGTGTTCGTCAGTTCGAAGCGCTTGCCGAGCTTCTTCGCGAACGTGTCGCCCATGTACGCGGCGAGCATCGTCTTGTCCTGGTCGGTCAGGTCGCCGAACTGGTGGTCGGTACCGCGGTAGATGGCCACCGGGTCGAGGATCAGCTTGCGGTAGGTGTGCCAGTCCGCCGGCAATGCGTAGCGGTAGGGCACGCGGCCGGACTTGTCCTGCGGATCGCTGCGCAGGTACGGCGACGATTCGATGCTGCTGTAGCGCGCGGGCTGGACGCCGGCGCATCCGGCGAGTGCGACACAAAGCGCGGCGTTGAGCAGGTGGCTGGACTTGAACAAGGGGTTCATCTGACGCTCCGGGTCGGGGTTCGCACCGGTGGAGCCGGGCGAAGGGTGGTGAAACAGGGCGGCATTGCCGCTCGGGTTTATGAAAAAAAACCAACCAGACGGTTTGTTTTTGAGGCGCAATGCCCCCGTGAATCTCAGGGGCGGGAAGCCGTCGGGCAGGCGTTATCGACCGGACAGCCAGGCTGCAGGCGGCGCTTGCATCACGCCGCGCGAAGCGCGGTGCGGTCCGCATCCGGACGGGCCCGATGCGGGAGCCGATCGTAGCACCGCCATTTCCGGATGTAAACCGACCAGGCGGTTTGTTTGTGATAGACTCCGCGCACTTCATTCATACGATCGTGCCGGTCCGGCGCGGTCGTATTTGCACGACTCCATAGCGGGGACAGTTCATGGACAACCCGACGCGTTCCGAGCGAACGCGCACTGCCGCGATCCAGGCGGCGCTCGCGATCCTCGAGCGCGACGGCCCGGGCAAGCTCACGTTCGATGCGATTTCACGCGAAAGCGGTATCAGCAAGGGCGGGCTGATGCATCAGTTCCGCACGAAAGGCGATGTGCTGAACGCGCTGATGGAACATCAGCAGGACTACTACCAACGATTCCAGCGCGAGTATCTGGCCGCGCGCGATCCGGGCGAGGCGCAGCCGACGCTGTCCGCGCAGATCGCGACGATGCGCGAAGTGATCGACCAGCAACCGTCGGCCGCGCTCGCGATCATGGCGGCGCTGGTCGAGGATCCCGCGCCGCTGCAGCAGGTGCGCGATATCGACGCCGAGAACGCGAAGCGCATCGCGGCCGAATCCGGCGATCCCGATCTTGCGTTGCTGCGCTGGAAGGCGGCCTGGGGGCTCGCGCTCTCGGCGATGTTCGGGCTGTGCCCGCTGTCGGCCGACGAACGGGCCCGACTATTTGACCGGTTGCTCGACGAGTCGCAATGGCCGTCGGGCGACAGCGCTGCCGCACCGGCCGCGAAATCGGCGCGGAAGAAATGAAGCGCGCATTCGTCGCCTGCGGAGTGGCGGTCGTCCGCTTCGGGCGCTCGCTGCTTGCGGTCGTGTTCGGGCGCTTGTGATCCAGTGAGCGCGTGACCGGCCACTGGCCACCGCTCACCGAGGCCGTTCAGCTTTTCGCTTCCGCACCTTCGATAAACAGCTTCGCGACCGCCTGGAACTCCCGTTTCAGCGACAACCCCGGCACGGTCAGCCAGCGCAGCATCGCCGCGAGATACAGGTGATGGAACCACGTCGCGAGCTGGTCGGCACGCAGCGTGCCGTTCAGTTCGCCGGATTGCTGCCCGGCTGCGATCAGTTGCTGCCACACGAGCGCGATATCGCTGCCGCTCTCTCCACTACTTTCCGGTTCCACCGCGCCGATGCTCAGGATGCGATGGCGCAAATACGCGAGCAGGTATGCGGGATGCTGCTCGCACCACGCGGCCGACGCATCGAGCACGCAGCCGATGCGCGACGCGAAGGTCTTGCGTCGCGCGACGTCGCGCTGCAGATGCGCGAGATCGCGCGCGAGTTCACCTTCGAGCCAGTGCGCGAGCACGGCTTCCTTCGTTGCAAAGTGGTTGTACAGCGTGCGCTTCGCGACATCGGCCTGCGCGGCGATCTGTTCCATTGTGACGGTTTCGTAGCCGTGCGCGTCGAACAGGCGTGCGCCGGTGGCGGCGAGATGCGCGAGCATCTGGATGCGCTTGCGCGCGCGGCGGCCCGGGTCGTCGGTTGGAGTCGTCATGGCGGGGATTGACTGAAAGTGCACGAGTTGCATTAGTATACGACGTGCACTTTTCCGAATCCACCCATTGCCGCCGTGCACGAGGAGTCACGCATGAAGCTCGTCATCGCCACCTACGGCACCGAAGGCGACACGCGCCCGCTCGCGGCGCTTGGCCGTGCGCTGATCGATGCCGGCCACGACGTCCTGCTGCTGGCCGATGCGGCGACGCTCGGGTCGGCCGCTGCGCTCGGCGTGCCGTCCACGCCGTTGTCCGGCGATATCCGCCGCGCGATTGCGCCGGATGGCGCATTGGCGGATGCAGTGCGCGGGCGCGGCGGTTTCAACGACACGTCGAAGGCGCTCGCGGCGATCGCCAATGCAAACACGGCTGCGTGGATGCGCGAAATCTCGGATGCGTCGGAAGGCTGCGACGCGATCCTCGTGTCGGGGCTCGCATCGTTCGTCGGCTTGTCGGTCGCCGAGTTTCGCGGCGTGCCGGCGATCGGCACCGGCATGATTCCGATCACGCCCACCACGGCATTCGCGTCGCCGTTCCTGCCGCCGGGGAGGCTGCCGCGCTGGCTGAACCGCGCAAGCCACCGGTTGGTGAACGCGCTGTTGTGGCAGGCGTTCAAGAAGGCGACGAATGCGGCGCGAGCGAGCGTGTGCGGGTTGCCACCGCGCAAGCACGTGTGGACCGATCATCCGATGCTGTACGGCGTGTCGCCGGCGCTGCTGTCCGGCCCTGGCGACTGGCCGTCGAATGTGCAGGCATGCGGCCAGTGGCGGATCGATGCGCATGCTTGGGAACCGCCTCCTGAACTCTCGGCTTTTCTCGAAGCAGGCGATCGGCCCGTGTACATCGGTTTCGGCAGCATGGCCGGCTTCGATCGCGCTGCGATGGTCGAAGCGCTGACGCACGCGCTGGCCGGCCGGCGCGCGCTGTTCTATCCGGGCTGGAGTGGCATCGATGCGTCAATGCTGCCGGCGAACGTGCACGTGATCGGCGATACGCCGCATGACTGGCTGTTCCCGCGCGTATCGATGGCGGCCCATCACGGCGGATCGGGAACCACGCATTCGGCTGCGCGGGCCGGTATTCCGTCGGTCGTCGTGCCGTTTGCGGGCGATCAGTTTTTCTGGGCGAACCGGCTGCAACGGCTTGGCGTGGCCGATGCGCCGGTGGCGGGGCGGCGTGTGGACGCTGCCGAGCTGGCGCGGGCGATCGCATTTGCCGAACGGAGCGAAACGAAAGCGCACGCGCTCGAACTCGGCGCGCGCATGGCGCAAGAGGACGGGTTGAAGCGGGCCGTCAGTGCGATCGAGCGATGGGGGCGTGCCGCAGCGCGGTGAGCCCGCCCATCGCATCAGAAATGCCCGGTGAACCGGTAACGGCTGCCCGGATGCCACAGATTGGCGACCGACGCGACTATCCCCTGCGACCACGTGCGCCGATGCAGCAGCAAGCACGGTTCGCGGTCGTCCATCGTCAGGTGGCGGCGCGTTTCGGTATCGGGCATCGCGGCCTCGATCCGGTATTCGACGCGCTGCAGCGGCGCGACGCGCGTCAGGTACTGGTTCGGCGTGGTCGTCGTGAAGTCCTGCAGCGCATACTCGGGCGCGCAGGCCGGATTGACCCAGCGTTCCTCGAGCTGCACCGGCGTGTCGTTCTCGAAGTGCAGCACGCGCGAATGGAAGATCGGGCTGCCCGTGTCGATTCGCAGTTCATCGGCGAGCTTCGCATCGGCGACGGCTGCGCCCACCTGCAGCACCTGCGCACGATAGTCGTGGCCGCGCGCGGCGACTTCGTCCGAGATGCTGCGGATTGCGACGAGCGTCGATTCGTACTTCGGCGATGCGACGTACGTGCCGGAGCCGCGCGTGCGCGTGAGCACCTGCTCGGCGGTCAGCTCGCGCAGCGCGCGGTTGACGGTCATCCGCGCGACGTTGAATTCGCGCGCGAGCTCGTTCTCCGACGGCACCTGGTCGCCTTCCGCCCATTCGCCGGCATGAATGCGCGCGAGGATGAAGTCCTTGATTTCCTGATAGATCGGTGTGGTCATGGGATCACGATTCCAGAGTCGGCAGCGGCCCGCCGCCGAATGCCGATCCGGCGCGCGCCCGGCGCCGAGTGTACCGGTTTCGCGGACGCGCAGGCCCGGATTCCCCGAATGATCCCTGTTCGGCCGGCGCGCGTCCATGCGGGATTGCACAGAGCGGCCGGCCTTCGGCGGCCGGTGCGCGGTCAGAACCGATGCCGGATGCCGACCGTCCCGACCACCTGCGTGTTGGTCGACGAAGCCGCGAGCCCCGTGACGTTCGCGAACCCGAGCGTCGCGCCCGACGGCACGCCGAACTGGTGCTGGTAGACGGTTTCCGCGTACACGTCGGTGCGCTTGCTCAGCGCGTAGTCGGCCATCAGCGTCACCTGATGCCATTTCGGCCGGTGGCTGCCGGTTGCGTCGTCGTAGCGGCCGTTGGTGAACGTATAGGCGCCCGCGAACGAGACGGCCGGCGTCAGCGCATAGCGTGCGTTGACCTCGAAGTTGTCGAAGCGCAGCGCGTTCAGCGCGCCGGGCAGCGACGACGCGGCCGTTTCATCGAACATCGAATGCGTCCACAGCGCGCCGACCGTCAGCCGGTCGAATGCGTAGCTGCCACCCGCGCCCATCACGCGCTGGCGCACGGCCGGGAAATTCGGCCCGTCGTTGGTCGACAGCGCACCGCCGGCCGTCAGCCCGCCGCGGTTGAGCTGCAGGTACGCGGCGCCGAGGCTCACCGGCCCGTTCGCATACGACACGCCCGCGCTGTACGCGCGATTGTTCGCGAAGCCGCCGGCCGCGTTGCTGAACCCGTACAGACCGCCGAACTGCCAGCCGGCGAGCGTCGGGCTTGTGTATTTCACCGCGTTGTCGATGTAGAACGAATCGTCGAGGTTGTCGTTGTCGAACGGATGCGACGCGAGGTTGTTGCCGTCGCCGTTGTTCGCCATCGCGAGCGGGCCGAGGTAGTCGACCACGGCATCGTACTGGCGGCCGAGCGTCAGTGCGCCGTACTGGTCGCTCTGCAGGCCGACGTACGCGCGGCGGCCGAACATCGTGTTCTTGTAGGACTGCGTGCCGTTGTTCAGGTTGAAGCCGTTTTCGAGGCGGAACAGCGCATGCAGGCCGCCGCCGAGATCCTCGTTGCCGCTCAGGCCGAAGACCGTATTCGACAGCAGGCCGCTGCCTTGCTGCCACGCGCTTTTACCCGACTGGTTGTTCGTATAGACGATACCCGCATCGAGCATCCCGTAGAGCGTGACGCTGCTTTGCGCATGCGCGGCCGCGCTGAGGAACGCGAGGGAGAGGGTACCGGCGACTGCTTTTTTCATTGAATGTGCTTCCTGGAAAGGCCCGTAGCGACGGGAACGACGATCCGGCGCGCGCACCGGCGGCGAATGGGCGCGGCTCGTGACGAGCCGCACGCGTTCGCACCGGCAACGCGCGTTCGAATCGATGAAAGGGGAGCGGGCGCGTGACGCGTGTCACGCGCGGCCGCATCAGATGCCGGCTAGTGCTGCAGCAGGCGGATCGTGCCGAATTCGGCGGCCGGCAACAGGCGGAGGATCGACAGGATCGCCGGCGACGCCTGCGACCGTGCGACTTCAAGCTCGATGCACGCGCGCCCGGTGCGGTTGTCGATCGCGGCCGTATAGAAGTTGAGTGCGGTGCCGACCGCCTGGTGCAGCAGGCGCCGCACGACGGCGAGGTTGTCGGATTCGACGCGGATCGACAGCAGCACGAGCTCGTCGGCCGGGTACCGGCGCCGCGAGCGGACGGGCGGCAGAGCGCGTGAAGCGGCGGATTCGATTCTGGTCGGTTTCATGCTGGCACCCCCGGGTCGCATCGTGCTCCGCACCGCGGAGATCTTGTCGTGGACATGCCGCCCATTCTAGGAATCGCGGTGACGATACGGTGTATAGACTCGAACCGGCCCTGAAAAGAACCTATAAAAACGCCATCGCCACCGGTTTTCGTCTTTACAGCTTTTTTATTCCTTGTAAAGAAATTGAACACCGCTTTGATACGCGGATTTCTACACTGTCGCATCCCATTCGCCAGATGAGCATGGGGGCGTCACACGGGCCAGCGCCGATACGGCAAGGCCCGATACGCCGACGATCGCGCGGCGTTGCTGCGCATACGAAAAAAGGGGAAAGCCATGTTGTGGATCACCGGCGCGTTGTCGCTCGCGCTCTTTATCTATCTGTTTCATGCCCTGATCAAACCCGAGCGGTATTGATCGGCGCGATTCAACAGGAATTCGAAAATATCGGTGAATGTCATGAGCGATCTGCTTTTCATCTTGTTCACGCTCGCGTTCTTTGCCTTGACGGCGGGTTTCATCACCGGCCTTGACCGGATCTGAGCGAGCGTCGACATGTTCAACAATCTCATTCAATTCGCGATCGTTCTCGCGATCATGCTGGCGCTGGTGCCCGTCGTCGGGAAATGGCTCGCGCACGCCTTTACGAGCCCGCGCCACGCGTGGGTCGAACGCCGTACTTATGCGCTGCTCGGCGTGAATCCCGACGAAGCGATGTCGTGGCAGCGCTACGGGATGGTGCTACTGCTCAGCAATGCCGGGATGATGCTGCTCGGCTACCTGCTGCTGCGCATCCAGGACAGCCTGCCGTTCGACGCATTGCAGCGCGCGTCGCAAAGCCCCGACCTCGCCTTCAACACGGCCGCGTCGTTCATCACGAACACGAACTGGCAGGCGTACGCAGGCGAGAGCAGCCTGTCGAACTTCTCGCAGATGGCCGTCATCACGTTCCTGATGGTGGTCAGCGCGGCGACCGGCGTCGCGGCCGCGGGCGGCTTCATCCGTGGGCTGAGCCGCAAGAGCGCGGCCGACATCGGCAACTACTGGGTCGACTTCACGCGCGTGACCTATCGCGTGCTGCTGCCGCTCAGTTTCGTGATGGCGCTCGTGTACGTGTGGCAGGGCATGCCGCAGACGCTCGCGGCCGATGCGTGGGCGACCACGCTCGAAGGCGCGCGCCAGCAGATCGTGATGGGGCCGGTGGCCAGCCTCGAATCGATCAAGCATATCGGCACGAACGGCGGCGGCTTCTTCAGCATGAACGCCGCGCATCCGTTCGAGAACCCGACGCCGCTCACCAACACGCTGCACATGCTGTCGATGCTGCTGATTCCGTCCGCGCTGACCTATGCGCTCGGCACGATGATCGGCCGGCGCCGCCAGGGCTGGGTGATTCTCGGCGCGTTCGTCGTGATGTTCGTCGGCTTCCTGGCCGTGATCTATTCGGCCGAGCAGCATGGCAATCCGCTCGTGGCCGGGCTGGGCGTCGACCAGCAGATGAGTGCCACGCAGCCGGGCGGCAACATGGAAGGCAAGGAGATGCGCTTCGGCATCGCGCAGACGAGCCTGTTCGCCACCGTCACGACGGCCGCGACCACCGGGTCGGTCGACGCGATGCATGACTCGCTGACGCCGCTCGGCGGGCTCGTGCCGATCGCGCAGATGATGCTGAACAACGTGTTCGGCGGCGACGGCGTCGGGCTGATCAACCTGTTCACGTTCGCGATCCTCACGGTGTTCCTGGTCGGGATGATGATCGGGCGCACGCCGGAATTCCTCGGCAAGAAGATCGAGGCACGCGAGATGAAGCTCGTGATGCTCGCGGTGCTCGCGCATCCGTTCAGCATCCTCGGCTTCACCGCGGTGGCGGCGATGCTGCATTCGACGCTGGACAGCCTCGCGAACCTCGGCCCGCACGGCTTCAGCGAAGTGCTGTACGCCTATACGTCGGGCACGGCCAACAACGGCTCCGCGTTCGCGGGCCTGAACGCGAACACGCCGTTCTTCAACACGACGATCGGCTTCGCGATGCTGATCGGCCGCTACCTGACGCTGCTGCCGATGCTCGCGGTCGCGGGCAGCCTCGCCGCGAAGAAGAGCGTGCCGGATAGCGCGGGCACGCTGTCGACGTCGACGGGCCTGTTCGCCGGCCTGCTGGTTTTCGTGATCCTGGTCGTCGGTGGCCTCACGTTCCTGCCGGCGCTCGCGCTCGGCCCGGTCGTCGAGCACCTGATGATGTCGGGCGGCCAACTGTTCTGAGGAAAACATCATGATGCAAGGCAATCGCCAGGCAGCGGCCGCCGCCGCGCCGGCGCCCGGTTCTTCGTTCGGCGCGGCGACGCGCGGCCTCGTACGGCCCGTGATCGCGTCGTCGGTGCTGTTCATGCTCGTCACGGGTGTCGCGTATCCGCTGCTCACCACGGGTGTCGCGAACGTGCTGTTCCCGTCGCAGGCGCGCGGCAGTCTCGTGCAGCAGAACGGCGCGACGGTCGGCTCGGCGGTGATCGGGCAGAACTTCACGCACGCTGGCTACTTCCACGGGCGGCCGAGCGCGACGACCGGCACCGATCCGGCCGATCCGTCGAAGACGATCGACCAGCCGTACAACGCGGCCGGCAGCGGCGCCAGCAACCAGGGCGCCACCAGCAAGAAGCTGCTCGCGGATATCGCGCAGCGTGTGCGCGCCTATCGGCAGGAGAACGCGCTCGCCGCCGGTACACCGGTGCCGGCCGATGCGGTGACCGCGTCGGCGTCAGGGCTCGATCCCGAGATTTCGGTCGCGAATGCGCGGCTGCAGGCGGCACGGGTCGCGCAGGCACGCGGCGTCGATGCCTCGCAGGTCGCGGCGCTGGTCGATCGCATCGCGTCGCCGCGCCAGCTCGGTGTGCTCGGCGAACCGCGCGTGCGCGTGCTCGACCTGAACCTCGCGCTGGACCGCGCATTCGGCCACGCGGCCGGCGCGAAGCAATAGCAGGAACCACGGAGTCACTCATGTCCCATATCGAAACCCCGATCAATCCAGCGGCGATGCCGGTCGGCGGCGTGCCGCCGATGCGCTGGACGGCCGTGCTGCGCGAGGCATTCCGCAAGCTCGCACCGCGCGTGCAGTTGAAGAATCCCGTGATGTTCGTCGTGTATCTCGGCAGCATCGTCACGACCGTGCTGTGGCTGCAGGCGCTGACCGGCACGGGCGACGCGCCGGCCGGCTTCATCTTCGCGGTCGCGTGCTGGCTGTGGTTCACCGTGCTGTTCGCGAATGCAGCCGAGGCGCTGGCCGAAGGGCGCGGCAAGGCGCAGGCCGACGCGCTGCGCGCGGCGCGCAAGCGCGTGTACGCGAAGGTGCTCGACGAGCCGAAGCAATTCGGCAGCACAAGCCATCGCGTGCCGAGCGACGAGCTCGCCGCCGGCAGCATCGTGCTTGTCGAGGCCGGCGACACGATTCCCGCTGACGGCGAAGTGATCGACGGCGTTGCTTCGGTCGACGAATCGGCGATCACGGGTGAATCCGCGCCGGTGATCCGCGAGTCGGGCGGCGATTTCTCGTCGGTGACGGGCGGCACGCGCGTGCTGTCCGACTGGATCATCGTGAAGATCACCGCGCAACCGGGCGAGGCGTTCCTCGACCGGATGATCGCGATGGTCGAAGGAGCGAAGCGCGGCAAGACGCCGAACGAAGTCGCGCTGACGATCCTGCTCGTCGCGTTGACAATCATCTTCCTGCTCGTGTGCGTGACGCTGCTGCCGTTCTCGCAGTTCAGCGTGCTGCTGAACGCGTCGGGTACGGCGGTGAGCCTGACCGTGCTGATCGCGCTGCTCGTGTGCCTGATCCCGACGACGATCGGTGCGCTGCTGTCGGCGATCGGCATCGCGGGGATGAGCCGCATGATGCGTGCGAACGTGCTTGCGACGTCGGGCCGCGCGATCGAGGCGGCCGGCGACGTCGACGTGCTGCTGCTTGACAAGACCGGCACGATCACGCTTGGCAACCGCGAGGCCGTGCAGTTCCGGCCGGCGCCGGGCGTGGACGAGCGTGCGCTGGCCGAGGCCGCGCAACTGTCGTCGCTCGCCGACGAAACGCCCGAGGGGCGCTCGATCGTCGCGCTCGCGAAACAGCGCTTCTCGCTGAATGTAACGGCGGGCGCCGGCAGCATCACCGTGCCGTTCAGCGCGCGTACGCGGATGAGCGGCCTCGACATCGGTGAGCGTCAGGTGCGCAAGGGCGCGGCGTCGGCGATCCGCGCGCACGTCGATGCGCTCGGCGGTGTATTCCCGCAGGCGGTCGAGACGGCCGTCAACGATATCGCGCGTCGCGGCGGTACGCCGCTCGTCGTGGCCGACGGCTCGCGCGTGCTCGGCGCGATCGAGCTGAAGGACATCGTCAAGCACGGGATCGCCGCGCGCTTCGCCGAGCTGCGCAAGGTCGGTGTGAAGACCGTGATGATCACCGGTGACAACCGGCTCACCGCGGCCGCGATCGCGGCGGAAGCCGGCGTCGACGACTACCTCGCCGAAGCAACGCCCGAGGACAAGCTGCGGCTGATCCGCGAGCACCAGGCGAAGGGTCATCTCGTCGCGATGACGGGCGACGGCACCAACGACGCGCCCGCGCTTGCGCAGGCCGACGTGGCCGTCGCGATGCACAGCGGCACGCAGGCGGCGAAGGAGGCGGCCAACATGGTCGACCTCGACAGCAACCCGACCAAGCTGATGCAGGTGGTCGAGGTCGGCAAGCAGATGATCATGACGCGCGGCGCGCTGACCACGTTCAGCGTCGCCAACGATCTCGCGAAGTATTTCGCGATCATCCCGGCCGCGTTCGTCGCGACGTATCCGGCGCTCGGCGCGCTGAACGTGATGGGGCTGCACAGCCCGACGTCGGCGATCCTGTCGGCGGTGATCTTCAATGCGCTGATCATCGTCGCGTTGATCCCGCTCGCGCTGAAGGGCGTGAAGTATCGCGCGGAGCCGGCCGAGAGGCTGCTGGGGCGCAACCTGCTGATCTATGGCGTGGGCGGGATCATCGCGCCGTTCATCGGCATCAAGCTGATCGACATGCTGTTGACGCCGTTTATCTGACCGAACGCGCCGTCGCGGCCCCGCTCACGCCTTCGCGGCGTGCGCGGGGCCGTTCGGCGTTTCAATTGCCGGAAGCGATCATGGATGTGAATGTGAACGTGAGCGAAGCGAATCGACGGGCAACGGGGCAGCGGGACACCGCCGCCCGCCGCAGCGAGGCCGGCGTGC